>DATBWJ010000233.1:0-13283 GCA_036514935.1 Xanthobacteraceae bacterium | reverse complement strand
TTGCGCAGCGGGCGAAACACGCCAGGACTGCCGGGCGGCCCGCTCGCTGATATCAGCCGACGTTGGTTCGTTCATCGCAACCGGCCTCATCCGGCATCAAGAGGACCCAGCGAGCACCGCACCGCCTTGAGCATGGCAATGCGACCGTTCTCCAACGCGCGCTCCAGCGCGTGGGCCTCCTCGTCCATCCCAATCCAACGCAGCTTGCGGATGTGCTTGGCGACTTCATCCGACACTCGCTGATCTGTCGAAACATCGGGGCATTCGTGCAGGTACGGACATGCGGGCATCATCTCCCTCCAAGGTCTGTTTCGCGGCTTTGGCGATTGCCAAGCCGTCATCGGCCCAAACAGTGCCGGTCGTGGTGGGCAGCGGCAGCGCTGCCAGAGGTTTCACAGGACGTCTCCCGTACTTTTGGCGGATACGCCGATTCATTGTGTGCGTGCCGCAAAGAAGTTGAAGAGCGGCACGAAGACGAGCGCGATGTACCAGCCGCAGATGAAGCTCCACACCAGACCGATGAAAAAGCTCGGCCATGTGAGCCAGGTGAAGCCGGGAAGGAGCTGGGCCAGCAACCGGTGCATCCCGACGTCGGACACGATGAGACCGTACAGCACGCACAGCACATAGGTGATGACGAAGAATGAACCGAGGCTTAGTCCCAGCGGCACGATGGCAAGTCGCGGCGGGTTCATGACAGCACTCCTGTTTGCGGACCATTTCAATCCAACTGCGAGTTGTTCAGGCTGCCGGCGGTGCCCGGCGCGCACGCGCACAAGACCTCAACCGACAGGGCGCCGGCACGAGCGTCTCGACGCCCGCGTCGAGCGCCGACGCGTGCTCAGGCGGAGACTCGCGGAGGCCGGAAATGCGGCGGCGGCTTGCTGGAGAAGATGTTGCCCTGCGTGGCCAAACGGTAATCGCTCAGTTCTTCAGGGCATTGAATCCTTACGTCCGCCAGGTCCGCCGCCGAACAAGCCGAATAACAGCCATTCTGACAAACCGAATCCCCGCCGACGCAACAGTGTCCCAGCGCGATCGCATGCCCCCGATGGGAGTGAACCGCCGTCGACGCGGCCGAAGGCGTCACCCCGGCAAGTTCAACCGTGTACGCGATGGGACCCACGAGGCCGGAGTCCTTGGCGGGGGCGCTTGCTCGATCTTGGCCAGAACCAGGCACCAGGAGGACGAATGCGGCAGCCGCCAGCATCGCGCCTATGCGGCGCCAGCGCGCACCACGTTCCTTCCCCGGCATCACCTTCGCTCCACCGAGCACGGGAGGCGACTCTCACTGCGACAATGCTAACATCTCGCCTCGGGGTCACCATCTATTGATTCAGATCAATGGCCATCAAAAATGATCGGTCCGGACGCGGTTCATCCTGTCGGCGCCTGCTCCTGCGCGCAAAGAGCGTCGCGCTCATTGCCCGCCCCGTCGACCCGGCGCCAGCTCGTGGGACGTACCGAGGTTCAAGTGGTAATATCGGCCGGTGCACGGGGGGCCGTGCCTGTCGGCTGCTGCGCGGTTCGGCCCCCGAGGAAACCATCGATCGGCGGAGTTCGATTGGGGGCGAGACATGAGAGCGATCTGGGCAGCGGTGGTGACCGCAATGTTGACGGCGCCGGCGCACGCGCAAAGGGCCGATACGAAAGAGCCGCGCGGGGTCGATCCGATCGCCGAGGCGGAAAAGAAGCGGACGTCCGAGGAGATCGACCGCGCCTACCGGTCGGCCATCGACCGAGTGCCCGCCGCGAGCCAGAAGTTCGACCCGTGGGGAGGCGTTCGCGAGGTCGAGCCGGCCAAGCCCAAGAAGAAATAATACGAAATCCGGGTAATCACCTCGTCATCACCGGGCCGCCGCCAACGGGCCGGCGCGAAGCGCCGCCCGATGACAGGCTCCGCGGCGAGTCCCGGTGATCCCGATTGAGAAGGCAAGGCTATGCCCGCTGAATCGAGATTGCCGGGACAAGCCCGGCAATGACGAATTGATTATTCGGAAACAGCATTAGTCGCGGCGGCAGGCGCACGCGAGCGCCGTGGAACGGGGCTATCTCTTGCGCGGCGGATGGGCGCGCACCGCCTCCTCGTTGATGTCGGTGCCCCAGCCAGGCCGCGTGGGCACGAGGAACTGGCCGTTCTCGATGAGCGGCGGATCAGTGACCAGATCGTTGCGCCACGGCACCTCGTCGACATCGAATTCCATGATGCGGTAGTTCGGGATCGAGGCGCAGAAATGCGCGCTGATGTAGCTCGACAGGTGGCCGGCGAAATTATGCGGCGCGCAGTCGACCTCGAAGGCGTCCGCTAGACTCGCGCAGCGCACCGACTCCCACAGCCCGTTCCATTGCACGTCGACGATCGCCACGTCGCAGGCATAGTGCTCGAAGTATGGCCGGAAGGCGGCGAGGCCGTGGATGGTTTCGAGCGAGGCGATGGGCGTGGAGGTCGCGCGTCGCACCGTCGCCAGCGCTTGCGGATCGTGGATGTCGCATTCGAGCCACATCAGAGCGAGGTCCTCCACCGCCTTGGCGATGCGGATAAAGCCTTCCGTGCGTTGGCTGAAATTGAGGTCCAGCATGATGCCCGTGTCGGGGCCGGCGCCCGCGCGGAAGGCCGCAAGCAGGTCGTGGATGTTTCTGATCAGCCGGGAGTTGGGATGACGGCTGAGAAACCCGGGCATCATGCGGAAGCCCGGGTTGAACGGCGGGTCGCCCGGCTGCAGCGCGAGCGGATTGGTCTTGAGCGCCCTAAAACCGCGGGCTTTCACCTGCGCGCCCAGCTCCTTGATGTCATCGAGCGTGCGCAGGGGCTTGAGGCCGAGCTCATCCTCGAAGTAATCGCGTCGCCAAACCCGGAAGCTGCCGCAGTGCGACCAGTAAAGATCGATGCGGTCGCGGAACGGCCCGCCGAACAGCGCGCACACCGGCACTCCCAGCGCCTTCGCCTTGACGTCGAGGCAGGCGTTCTCGATGGCGGCGATCGCCTCGTGATTGACCCCACCGATCGACATGCGCGTGAGCGCGCGCAGCGAGACGGCGAGCTTGCCGACCTCGCGCGGGTCCATCCCGACGGCGATTTCGGCGAAGCGGCGGATGAGGTCGGAGGTCGAATGGGGGGCGCCGAAATCCTCGTTGTACTCCGACCACCCGACGAGCCCCTCGTCCGTCGTCAGTTTCAGGAACGAGAAGTCACGCCAGCCGCCATCGGCCTTGAGCGTCTCGATTCCTGTGATGCGCATGATGCTGCCCCGTTCAAAGCGCGAGGATGTTGGTCAGCGGCTCGCCGCGCAGAAAGCGCCGCAGGTTGTCCTCCGCCACGTCGGCCATCCGCTCGCTGCCGGCCCTTCCACAGGCGCCCGCCATGTGGGGGGTGATGATGAGATTGGGTGCGCTCCAAAGCGGATGGTTGGCCGGCAGCGGCTCGGGATCGGTCACATCGAGCGCGGCGCCGGCAAGGATGCCGCTGGCGAGCGCATCGATGAGCGCCGGCGCATCGACGATTGCGCCGCGCGCGACGTTGACGAGGAAGGCGCCGCGCTTGCAGGCCTTGAACGCGCGCGCTCCCATGAGGCCATGGGTCGTCGTATCGAGCGGGACTGCGATCATGATCGCATCGGTCCGCGGCAGCACTTCGATCAGCCGGTCCGTCGCGACGCTCTCGTCAGCCTCACCATCCTTCTTGCCGGATCGCGTGAGCGCGACGACGTGCGCGCCGAACGCGCGCAACAGGCGCCCGATCTCGCGGCCGATATGGCCAAACCCGATCACTGCCGCCGTCATGCCCAGCGGGATGACGGCGCGACTGCTCGCGTCCCTGTCCCAGACGCGCCGCGCCTGATTGGCAACGAAAGTTGGAAGCTGGCGCTGGAGGGCGAGCAGCAACGCGACCGCGTGGGCGGCGACCGGCGGGGCGAGCGCGGCGCCGATGTTGGTGACCGTTGTGCCGGCGGGCACGCCGAACTGCTTGGCGCTGTCGTAGCCGGCATTGAGGACTTGCAGCCACTTGATGCGCCCGGCGTTGGCGCGCACGGCGGCGGCGACCCGCTCGGTGTAGAGAAAGTCGCTGATGAACAACGCATCGGCATCGCCGAGCGCCGCAGCGATCGCATCCTCGCCCTCGACCACCTCAAGGTCATCCTTGAGGATGGGGGCGATCCGCGCCATCACCTCGGCCTTCGCCAAGGTGGCTGACAGCACAACACGCATCGTCGCTGCTCCCAGCTCGGTACCTGCGACATTATACCAGCGACACTTGTCTCTCACTCGTCATGCTCCGCGAAAGCGGAGCATCTAGTAACCACGGACGCCGGCGGTTACTGGATCGTCCGCTTGCGCGGACGATGACGATCATGGGTGAATCGTTATAACCGTTGGCATTAGTGCACGACGGCACCGCCGGCGAGCATTGCCGCATGGCGTGTGTCCGAATTCAAGCTCGACGGCCGTCAATCGCGCTTCGGCGCGCCGCTCAGCCAGGCGTCGACGTAGTCGATGAGGCCCATGGTGTTGTTGAAGACCGCCTTGCCGGTGCCGCGCTGGATGGCCGCGAGGTAGGGATAGTTGATCGTGCTGCCGCCGAGGAAAAGAATGCAGTCGGCTGCCGGATAGTTGCGGCCGGCGGTCATGCCCAACTCGGTGAAGATTGCGGTCTCGCCCTGCGCGGTGCTGCCGGGCACGCTCGGGCCGACGATGCCTTCGACCGTGAATCCGGCGGCGACGAGATAATCGGTAAGGGCCTTGTTATCGAGGCCGCTCAGGCGGTGGGCGACCGCAACCTTGCGCACGCCCGCGCGTTGCATCGTCTGCACGGTCGCCTCCATGTCGGTCGTCACCGGCACGCCGAGCTTGTCGCTCGCCGCCTTGAGGCGGGCGAGCAGGGTGGGCCGGTCGTAGGCAAACGACAGCACGCTGCCGCCGACGACGATCATCTCGGCGCCGCGCTTCTTGATGCCGGCGAGCGCCTGGTCGAGGTCGTTGAGCGCCGTGCGCGCCGATTCCACATCATAGCTGCGCAGCGACAGCGCCTGCATCACCAGCATCACCCGTTCGCGGAACGCGCCGTAGAACATGTAGGGGACAGTGTCGTTGATTGGAACTGGCGACACAAACCCGACGCGGCGCTGCGGCACCGCAAATCCGTCGAGGCGCTGGAGGGCGCCGCGCAATTCACTGCCTTTCGCCGGCATGTTCACCCCCTGCGCCTGAGCCGACCCCAAGCAACCGGCCACGATTGCCATTGCGATGATCCATCGGAGCATGTTTGCCTCCCTTGTCGCCACACAGCCGGCGCCGCGCGCTCGGCCGCGCTAATCCTGATCGAATTGCGGCGGCACGAGCAAGGCCGACCCTTCGCCGTCGCGGCCGACCAGTACCGGGGCGCCGATCAGGACGGGGCGGCGCCCAACCTCCATTGCCGCCTGGACCGTCGCCACCGTGCCCGGTGCGACCGCGATGCTCTCCTTCAGCATGGAGCCTGCCAACGGCTCGAGCGGCTGTGTCGCTCGGCAGCCCTCGACGAGCCACGACGAAAATCCGTCAAATCCCTCGGTGCGCGGCAGGCCGGCGACGCAGGTCGCGAAGCGTTCGAGCGCAGCCGCACTCTCCTCGCCGCCCTCGCGGCCGAGCGTGCGCACCATCCGCACCCATACCCCCTTGTAGGCGAGCGAAACGCGCGCCGCGAAGCGTGGCGCGAGCGCGGCGGTGCCTTCCAGCCGGATCAGGCTGGTGTCGCGGGCAAGATCGGGCGCGAGCGCGACATAGACCTCCTCGGCGCCGAGGCGGCGCGCGGCGCCGTCGATCGTTCCGACCAGCGAAGCGGCGTCGGTCTCACCGCCGCCGGCCTCAGCGAGCGCCGCGTGCGCGATGCTTGCCGCCTTGAACGACAGCGCGAGTTCGGCGGCATCGGCAGGAGCGCGCAGGCGCTCCATGAGCGCCGTTCCGTCGATCACCGCCACCCCGTTCGCGCCGATGGGCGCAACGACGCCGCCCGGCACGGTGTCAAGGTCCGGTATTGCCACCACGGCGCGCGCGTTGCTCGCGCGCACGATCCGGCCGGCCTCCGCGCCTATGTTGGGCGAGGGCGCGACGGCTTCGATGTGGGCGTTGCGCATGACCCAGTCGCTGACGCGATTGGACAGGCCGGCGACGAGCGTTGGGCGTCCGGTGCGCGGCAGCAGCAGGATGCACTGGTTCCAATAGGGAATAAAGCCGGTGAACCACGACACGCCGGCGGCGCGCGCGGGCTGGGTGTAGACCGCGAGCACATCGACGCCCGCTTGCGCCATGGCCGCCTGCGCGCGCCCGCGGCGGGCGTCGAGCACGCATTCCGGCAGCTCGGCCTTCGACCAGGAGATCAATCCGCGGCGCATGGCACCTCCATCAGCCGGTTGCCGTCATTTCATGGCGCGCGAGGGGACAACGCAACGTCGATCCCGCCGCAGCGACATCAATCCCGTCACGGCGCCACTTCGAACAGCTTGCGCGGGGTGTGCGTGAGCACCTCGTGGCCGCCGTCGGCGACCACCACTAGGTCGCCGAGCACCATGTAGCCGGTCTCCGGATGATAGGTGTTGGGATGGACGATGACGGTCATGCCCGGCCGCAGCACGGTGTCGACGTCTTCGAGCAGCGACGGCTTGAGGTCCGCCATCAGCCCCATGCCGTGGCCACGCACGCGAGTGTACTTGCTGGTCACGTAGTCGCCGAGCCCATGGCGGCGAAAAACGTCGTTCTCCGCGCGCGCGACATCGGCGGCGGTGACGCCCGGCCGGACAGCGGCGATGCCCGCCTCCATCGCTTCGAGGTAGACGTCGAAGGCGCGCTGCTGGGTGATGGTGGCCTTGCCCAGCACGAGCGTGCGGCAGATCTGGGCGAAGTAGCCCTCGACCGCCGGCGTGATCTCGGTGGTGACCAGATCGCCCGCCTTGAGCCGGCGCTCCGACGGCGGCGCCATGCCGCGCACCTCGACGCCGCCCGAGCCGAGGATCATGAAATTGTCGGGCGAGCCCTTTCGCCTGAGAAACGCCTCGACATCGGCGACGACCTCGTACTGCTTGCGGCCGGCGCGCGCCGCCTGCCGAAAAACCTCGTAGCCCTCGTCCGCGAGCGCCGCCGCGCGCCGCATCGCGTCGATCTCGCGCGGCATTTTTTCCATGAGCAGGCGATCGAGCAGCGCGGCGCCGTCCTCCAGGCGGAAGCGGCGCTCGCCGGCGGTGAGCCAGGCGGGCAATAAATGGCGCGGGGCGGCCGCAAGCCGTTGGTTGGCCACGGTCTCCAGGGACGCGCCGACCGCCTGCGCGAGTTCGCGCGCGAGCAGCGTCTCGACCCCCGGCGCTTCCACGCGCGCCCGCTCGGCCTCCACCGCGCTGTCGAGAAACAGGCGGCAGCGCCCGTCCGCGCCGAGGATTGCGATGCCGTTGCCTTCGAGGATGCCGAAGTCGGTGACGTAGCGCAGGTGGGCCTCTTGCCAGGAAGTGCCGAAGGCGATGATCGCCTCGATGCCCTCGCGGCGCATCTCTCCCACAAGCCGCTCGCGACGCTCCTTCGCCAGCATGTCCGCTCCTAGGCCCGCCAAAAAGCCACGTGTGCCGCCGCGGCGGAAAAACCGATGCGCGCCACCCGCGCGCCGCCCCACGCCACCGTCCGTTCTCCCGGCGATTTTCGTTGCATGAGGGAGCCGCCTGACGCATCAATTATCCCGCCGTCAGGGTCTCCTGCAAGGGGCGACCCGACGGCAATGTGCCGATCACAGTTTTGAGGTCGCGACCAATGACAACGCCCGTTGCGTCCACATCCCCCGCCCAACTCCCTGGCAAGAATGTGTTGCTTCGACTCGACGGCGACGGCATCGCCTGGGTGGCGCTCAACCGGCCGGAAAAGCGAAACGCCATCAATCCCGGCATCGTGTTTGAGATGGTGCAGGTCCTCGACCACCTGGAGGCCAACGACGCCTGCAAATGCGTGGTGATCGCCGGCGCGGGCGACGCCTTTTCCGCCGGCCAGGATCTCAAGGAATACTTCCGCATCCCCGACGCGGGCGACCCCATGGAACGCGAGCGGCTCCATCGCGCCAACGCCGCATGGCAGTGGCGGCGGATGATGTATTTTCCCAAGCCGACCATCGCCATGGTCCACGGCTGGTGCTTCGGCGGCGCCTTCCAGGTGCTGATCGGATGCGATCTCGCGGTCGCCGCGGAGGACGCGACCTTCGGGCTGTCGGAGATCAACTGGGGCATCATTCCGGCCGGCATCGTGACCAAGTCGGTGGCGATGGTGCTCGCCCAGCGCGTTGCGCTCTACTACATTCTGACCGGCGAGCCCTTCGACGGCCGTCGCGCCGCCGAGATCGGGCTTGTCAACTTCGCGGTGCCGAAGGCGGAACTCGAGACCAAGACGCGGTGGCTCGCCCACAAGCTGATCGAGAAAAATCCGTTGGTGCTGCGCGCCTGCAAGACGGCCTATCACCATGTGCGCGACATGTCCTGGGACACTGCCGCCGACTACCTCGCCGCCAAGTCGGACCAGGCCAAGTTCCGCGATCCGGAGCGCGGCGACCAGAAGGGGATGGCGCAGTTCCTCGACGAGAAATCCTATCGGCCGGGCCTCGAATCCTACAAGCGCGAGGCGTGAGGCCGGCCTGCGCGGCGCTGCCCCCGTTCCGGCAGGTCGAGGTGGCACACGAGGTCTGACGCCGGGCGGCCCCTCCCATCGCAAGGATCAGGAGCGACACGCGCATGATCGTGGTGGCGATCGACATTGGCGGCACGTTCACGGACCTGGTCGGGTTCAACCCGGCGGGGGGCCGCTTCGTGGAGGCCAAGAGCCTCTCCACGCCGGCCCAGCTCGCGCGCGGCGTGATCGACTGCATCCGCAAGAGCGGGCTTGACGCCGCCACCATCGACGAGCTCATCCACGGCTCGACCATTGCCATCAACACGCTGATCGAGCGCAAGGGCGCCAGGACCGGGCTGATCGTCACCCGCGGCACGCGCGATGTCTACGCCGTCGGCCGCGGCAACCGGCCCGAAGCCTATAATCTTTTCTTCCGCCGCCACCGCCCGCTGGTGCCGCGCCACCTCACGCGCGAGGTGAGCGAGCGGCTTCTCAGCAGCGGCGAGGTCCATGCTCCGCTGCGGGGGGCCGACGTGGAAGAGGCCTGCCGGGCGTTGGCGGCCGAGAACGTCGAGGCGGTCGCGATCTGCTTCCTGCACTCCTACGTCAATCCCGACCACGAGCGCGCCGCCGGCGCCATCGTGCGAGAAGCGCTGCCCGGCGTCTACCTGTCGATGTCGCACGAGATCCTGCGCGAGTACCGCGAGTTCGAGCGCACGTCGACGACGGTCGTCAACGCCTATATCGGGCCCAAGGTCGGCGGCTATGTGCGCGACCTGAGGGCCGATCTCGGCGGCATCGGTTTTCGCGGCGAGCTGTCGATCATGCGCTCGAACGGCGGGGTGATGTCGCCCGAGGTGGCAACCGACCGCCCGGCCGCCATGATGGAGTCGGGCCCGGTCGGCGGCATCATCGCGTCGGCGCGCGTCGGTCAGGCGCTCGGCTTCGGCAACGTCATCTCCTTCGACATGGGCGGCACCACCGCCAAGACCAGCCTGATCCGCGATGGCGAGCCCACCATGGCGCCCGGCTGCTACGTCGGCGGCTATGCCAGCGGCTATCCGGTCATGCTGCCGATGATCAACGTGGTCGAGGTGGGCGCCGGCGGCGGCTCGATTGCCTGGATCGACGATATCGGCGCGCTCAAGGTCGGCCCGCACAGCGCGGGCGCCGACCCCGGGCCGATCTGCTATCGCGGCGGCGGGTCGGAGCCGACCATCACCGACGCCAATGTGGTGCTCGGCCGGCTCGACCCGGACAACTTCCTCGGCGGCCAGATGACGCTCGATGCCGCCGCCGCCGCGCGCGGCATCGAGGACAAGATCGCGATGCCGCTCGACCTGACGACGACGGCGGCGGCGCAGGCCATCATCGACATCGCCATTTCCAAAATGTCGCTCGCCGTGCGCGAGGTCTCGGTGGAGAAGGGTTTTGATCCGCGCGACTTCACCTTGGTCGCCTCGGGCGGCGCGGGGCCCTTGCACATCAGCGCGATCGCGCGCGAGCTGCACATTCCGCGCGTCATCGTGCCGCTGTTTCCCTCGCACTTCTCCGCGCTCGGCATGCTGCTTGCCGATGAGCGTCACGATTTCATCCGCACCGTCTACGGCGATCTTGCCGGCATCGACTTCGCCGCGCTCGTGGCGGTCCACGACGACATGGTCGCGCAGGCGAGCGCGGCGCTGCGCCACGCCGGCAATGCCGAGCGCCAGATCCATCTCGACCTGCGCTACGTCGGCCAGGAGTTCACGCTCTCGGTGCCCGTCACCCTCGACCAATTGCGGGCGGGCGATCACCGCGCCATCCGCGCGGCCTTTGATGCGCTCTATGAGCAGCGCTATGCCCATCATTCGCCCGAGGAGCCGGTCGAGATGGTCAATATCCGGCTCGCCGTCATCGGCCAGCGACCGCGCCTGCACTTTCCGCGCCTCGCGCAGGGGGCGCCGCCGGCGCCGGCCCGGCAGCGCCCGGTCTATCTGGCCGATGCGCACGCGCCGGTCCTGTGCCCGGTCTACGAGCGCGCTGCGCTTTCGGCGGGCGCCACCATCCACGGTCCGGCGCTGATCCAGGAGCACGGGACGACGAGTGTTCTGTTCGAGCGCGATGTCTGCCGGGTGGCGGAATCGGGGGAACTCTTGATCGCGGTGGGAGGCGCCTGATGACGAAGCCGCTCGACCCGGTCACGCTTGAGGTCATCCGCAACGCGCTGCCGGCGATCGCCAACGAAATGGCGGCGGATTTGCAGCGCACGTCCTACAACATGATGATCTACGAGGTGCGCGACTTCTGCACCGCGCTCGTCAACCCCAAGGGCGAGCTTGTTTCGCAGAACGTGGGTGGCGTGTCGCACTTCGTCGCCGACCTCGGCATCATCATCGTGGACGGCATGCGGCGCTACGGCGCCGACGGCTTCAAGCCGGGCGATGTCATCATCACCAACCACCAGGCTGTCGCCGGCCAGCACCTCAACAACATCGTCATCTACACGCCGTATTTTTATCGTGGCGAGCTTTTGATGTTCGCCATGGTGCGCGCGCACTGGATCGACGTGGGCGGCAGCAGCACCGGGTTCGGCGCCGGCGCCACCGTTCCCGACCCGTGGTACGAGGGCCTGCAGCTCGATCAGCTCAAGATTTACCGGCAAGGACAGCTCGACGAGACGCTCTACCGCGTGCTCCGGGACAACATCCGCTTTCCCGAATCCTCGCTCGGCGACTTGAAATCGCAGATGGCGGCCTGCCGGCTGGCGGCGCGCCGGCTCGACGAGCTGTTCGACAAGTACGGCAAGGACACGGTGCTGCCGGCGATCGAACAGATTTTCGAGGAGACCGAGACCAAGTGCCGCAACGTGGTCGCGCAGTTGCCCGACGGGGTCTACGAGGCACAAGCCGCGATCGACGACGACGGCATCAGGCGCGGCGAGCCGGTGCCCATCCGCGTGGAGGTCACCGTCGCCGGCAGCGACATGACCATCGACCTGTCCGGCTGCTCGCCGGAGCGCAAGGCCGCCATCAACTCGCGCACGCTCGCCGGCGCGCGCGTCGCCTACAAGGCGCTGACCGGCCCGCTCGAGCCCGTCAACGAGGGCTCGTTCCGCGCGCTCCAGGTGATCATCCCGGAAGGCAACATCATGATGGCGCGCTTTCCCGCCCCGATGGCGGGCTGGAGCATGATCGTGCCGACGGTGGTCGACACTATCGTCGCCGCGCTTGCCAAGGCGATGCCGGACCGGGTGCCGGCCGGCCACCACGGCCTTCTCGGCGGCACGGTCGTGTTCTTTGGGGTCCATCCCAAGACCAACCGGCGCTTCGTCATCCAGAGCATCGAGGGCGGCGGCTGGGGTGGACGGCCCAACGAGGACGGGGAGTCGGCGACGGTATCGGTGTGCCAGGGCGACGTGCGCAATGGTCCGATCGAGGCCATCGAGCTGAAGTGCCCGGTCCTCATCGAGGCGCGCGAGCTGCGCCGCGACTCCGCCGGCGCCGGCAAGCATCGCGGCGGTTTTGGCCTCGACCTCCTGGTGCGCAACCTCGTCGAGGGGCATTGGAATTTTGAGCAAACGCGGCGCTCCAAGTGCCCGCCCTGGGGCCTGTGGGGCGGCCAGGCGGGCGAGTTCAGCGACTATCTGCTGCGGCTGCCGGGCGAGAGCGAGTTTCAAACGGCCTTCGGCAATCGCCGGCCGGTGCCGGTGGGCGCGCAGGTGATCGTGCGCACCGGCGGCGGCGGCGGCTGGGGCGATCCGCTCGAACGCGATCCGGAGGCGGTGCGCGCCGATGTCATCGAGGAACTGGTGTCCGTCGAGGCCGCGCGCGCGTGCTACGGCGTCGTGCTCAAGGACGATCTGTCCATCGATCGTGGCGCGACGCAACGGCTGCGGGAGGAGATGCGAGCGGGCCGGGCGGGTTAGCGCGGTCGCGGAGAGGTGGCATGACCTCGCTCGAACGGCTGGCCGCTCATCTGAGCACCGAATTGCGCGGCGAGCTGCCGCCGGCGGTGCGGCAGACGCTCGCGCTCCACCTCATCGACACGATCGGCGCCTGGATTGCGACCGCCGCGACGGCGGAGGCGCGCGCGCTCAAAACCTTTCGCGCCGAGCAACACGGCCTCGCGGGGAATGCGCGCGATCCCGCCCTCGACGTCATGATCAATTGCGCGCTGGTGCGGCTGAGCGAGATCGACGACATCCACCTCGCGTCGATGACGACGCCCGGCGCGATCGTCATTCCCGCCGTGCTCACGATCGCCGCCTCGCTGCCGGCCAACGCGGGCACGCTCGCTGCGGCCATCCTTGCCGGCTACGAGGCGATGACCCGGCTCGGCGCGGCGATCGACGGCCCGCGCGTTCTCTATCGCGGCATGTGGCCGAGCTATATGGCCGCTCCCTTCGGCGTCGCCGCGGCGGCGGCGCGGCTTTTCGATCTGTCGGCCGCAACGACCGCCCACGCGCTTGCGCTGGCGCTCGCGCTCGGTGCCCCCGGCGTCGGCTATCACAGCGCCCCGACGACGTCGCGCTGGCTTGCGGCCGGGAGCGCCGCGCGCAACGGCCTGCTGGCGGCGCAGGCGGCGCGCGCCGGTCTCACTGCCGACCTCGCCATCCTTGACGGGCCGTTCCTTGCCGGCGTCTACGGCATCACCGCCGATGCGGCGGCCTTGACCGAGGGTCTCGGCCAAGG
>DATBWJ010000232.1:0-4634 GCA_036514935.1 Xanthobacteraceae bacterium | reverse complement strand
GGCGGCGGCGTAGTCCCGCCACGCCTCGGCGAGGTGCAGGCCGCGCCGGCTCAACACGATCTGCAGCACCAGCATCAGCAAGAGCGCGCAGGTGACAGCGGTCCAGAACGTCAGGGGCCGGGGCGGCGCCGGGTTCGTCATGATCGGAGGACTCGATTGCGCGGCGTCACAACGTGAAGGAGGCGCCGATTCATCACGCGCGCGCGCCCGGCGCAAGATGCCAGGCGCGGATTCGCGTGTCCCGGCTGTCGGCGCCGGCCGGCGCGAAGCCAATGCACGCCACGGTTGGCAGCGCACGAGCCTGCGGGTTAGTGTGAGCCGGCGACTCGATTGGGGGATTCGGGCAGGCGGCGATGACCGAGATCGACAACAGGAGGGATTGAATGGCGGGACGAGACCTCCCGGCCACGGTCTGCAAGCTTGGTCGCTGCCTTGGCCTCGCGGCGCTGTGCGCCGCGCTGCTCGTGCCATTCGCCCGCGCGCAGGATTTCCCAAGCCGCTCGGTCAAGATTGTGGTGCCAACCCCGATCGGCGGCGGCCCCGACGCGCTGGCGCGCGTGCTCGCCGCCCGGCTGTCGCAGAAATGGCACCAGCCGGTGATCGTCGAGAATATCCCGGGCGCGACCGGCAACCTCAGCGCGGAGACCGCCTTCAAGGCGGCGCCCGACGGCCACACGCTGTTTGTGACCGGACCGCCGCCGCTCGTCATCGCGCCGAACCTCGATCCCAAGCTTGCGTTCGATCCAGGCGCCTTCGTTGCGGTGTCGATTCTGATACGCACGCCGATCGCGGTGGTTGCCGGCCAGGCCTGCCCGGCCAAAGCGCTCGCCGAACTGATCGATCGCGCGCGCCAAGATCCGGGCAAGGTCACCGCGGCCAATCACGGCGTCGGCTCGGTAGGGCACATCGTGGCCGAATGGTTCGAGGTTGCCGCGGACGTGAAATTCACGCATGTGCCGTTTCGCGGCTCGGCCGCCGCCAAGCGTGCGCTGATCGGCGGCAGCGTCGAGACCATGTTCGGCACCATCGGCCCCCTCCTGCCTGTCATGGCCGGCCAACTCACGGTCCTGGCGGTCGCCGGCGAGAAGCGCCTGGCGGCGTTGCCGGACGTGCCCACGCTCGCCGAGACGCTGCCCGGGGTCGTGACGGCGACCTGGATCGCCGCCGTCGCGCCGCCCCGGACGCCGCCGGCGATTGTCGAGCGGCTGAATGCGGACATCGTAGAGGCCCTCAAGGACCCACGGACCGTCCGCCTCGTCGAGGAGCTTGCGAGCGAGGTGGTCGGCACGACGCCGCCGCAGGCGGCGGGGTTCCTGCGCGCCGAGCGGGAGCGCTGGAGGAGCATCATCCGGCAGGCCAGGGTCAGGCTGTGATCGCCACGACGGTCATCGACAGCCGAAGCGCCAATGCGCCGTCGGCAACTCCGTCATGAGAAGCGCGGCCCGCCCGCGCGCAAGGATGAGGCCAGGCGCAGCGCGGCCGGCAGCTTGACCGATGACCGACTCCGAACACACCTACGCCTATAGCCGCTCGCCGATGAGCGCCCCGTGGGAGTTCGCGCTCGCCCCCGACGCGCTGGTGTGGCGGGTGGGACAAATCTCCGGCCGCGTGCGTTATGGCGACATCCAGCGCGTGCGCATGGGCTTTCGGCCGATGACGACGCAGAACTATCGCTTCCTCACCGAGATCTGGTCGGCGCGCGGTCCCAGGCTGGCGATCGCGTCGAGTTCGTGGCGCGGCCTGCTCGGACAGGAACGGCACGACCAGGCCTACATCGCCTTCATCACCGAACTGCATCGGCGCATCGCGGCGGCGGGCGGCGCGGTCCACTTCGTGATGGGCTCGCCGCCGCTGCTCTACTGGCCCGGGCTCGTCATTTTCGCCGGCCTGTCGGTCGGGCTGACCGTGCTGACCGTGCGCATGCTGGTGAGCGGCGCGTGGGACAGCGCGGCGCTGACGGCGGCCGTGCTCGCGCTCTGCCTATGGCAGATGGGTGCCTTCTTCCGCCGCAACCGGCCGGGCCGCTACGCTCCCGAGGCGCTTCCACGCCACGTTCTGCCGTAGTGGATCGATTCCGACAGGTGGTGCCCCACTGTTGGACCAAGTCGATCCCCAAACTATCCGAATGGCTCCAGCGCGATGAATTCAGGTGCGCTCATCCGATCGCGGTCGCCGTCATCGCGAGCCCCCGCAGGGGGCGTGGCGATCCCCTCTTTCCAGATTGCTTCGGCAGGCTTGGCCTGCCTCGCAATGACCGCGACCGATTCGACCCGAAAGTATCCCACTAAATCGGCGTCAGCCGCGCACCACCAGCACCGAGCACCCGGCGTAGCGCACCACGTGACCGGCATTGGAGCCCAGAAAATAGGTCTTCAGCGCCGGGCGATGCGACACCATCACGATGAGATCGGCATTCATCTGCTCGGCCTCCTCCAGCACCTCGTGATAGACGCCGCCCTGGCGCACCACGGTCGAAAGCCGCGAGGGCTCGAAGCCGCTCTCCTTGGCGATGACCGCGAGCGCCTCTTCGGCCGATTGGCGCTGCTGGGTGTCGAAATCCGCCGGCACGTACTCGGCCAGCATGACCGGCGTCATCGGCAGCACGTTGACGACGCGCACCACGCCGCCCGAGGCGCGCGCGAGCTCGACGGCGGCATCGATCGCAGGCTTGGCGAATGCCGGCTCGGTCAGGTCCACCGGAACCAGGATGCGTTGGTACATGGGGCGACCTCCTCCCAGATCAGGTCTTGCGATGATAATGCCACGACGGTCGCGGTGCGCGAAAGGCGCCGCGCTCAATCCGGCTCCTCCGACAGCATGCGCGGGGTGACGAGGCGGTCGAGCCGGCCGGCGTGCGGGTGCACCTTGCGCCACTCGTCGAGCGCGAAGTCGATCACCGCGAGCGCGCCGGTTGGGAACTTTTCGCGCAGCCGCTCGCGCATCTCGACGTCGCCGGAGGCGATCAGCATCAGCGCGGCCTGCTGCAGGCCCGGGTTGTGGCCGACCACCAGCAGCGAATGCGCCTTCTGAGAGGTTTCCCGGACGAGGTCGAGGATCGTTTCGGGCTCCGCCTCGTAGAGGCGCTCCTCCAACGCCACCAGCGGCGGCTTGGGCAGATGGCGGGTGACGAGGTCCCAGGTGGCGCGCGCGCGGGCGGCGGTCGAGCACAGCACGCGATCGGGGACGAGCGCGTTGTGGACGAGATAGGCGGCGATCAACGGGCCCTGCTCGTGGCCGCGCGTGTTGAGCGGGCGGTCGTGGTCGGCGACCCCGCTCGCGGAGCGGTCGGACTTGAAGTGGCGCAGCAGCACTAGACGGCGCATGTCAGTCATCGAATTGACGGCGCGCGGAGTCTAACATAGCGAAGCCTGCGGCAAAGCAGCGCAACGGTTGTGGTTTGTTGAATGCGTTCACGGGCAGCGGATGACGGCTGGTACGCGGCGAGCGCTGTCGCTGAGCGGCGGTGGCCGGCGCTTGCCTTCGACCTCGACGTCGACGTGTGCGTGGTCGGCGGCGGGCTCGCCGGCCTCACGCTTGCGCGCGAGGTGGCGCGGCGCGGCTGGTCGGTGGCGCTGATCGAGGCCGGGCGGATCGCGGGGAAGGCTTCCGGCCGCAACACCGGCTTCGTGCTGCCGGGCTATGCGCAGGACATCCGGCGCATCATGGAGCGGTGCGGGCTCGCCCACGCCAAGGCTTTGTGGGCGTTGTCGGCGGCGGGCGTCGAATACGTGCGCGCGGCGATCCGCGACACCGGCATGCCCGGGGCCAATCCGGTCGACGGCTGGCTCGACGTGTCCAAGAGCGACAAAGCCGATGAGATTTTGCCCATGCTGGCGCTGCTCGGCCAGGAGTTCGGCGTGCCGTTCGAATGGTGGCCGGCGGAACGCCTGCGCGCGGTGCTCAGGAGCGACCGTTATTTCCACGCGCTTCACTATCCCACCGCCTTCCATATCCACCCGCTCAACTACGCCCTCGGCCTTGCCGCCGACGCCGAGCGCATGGGCGCGCGCATTTTCGAAGATACGCCCGCGCTCGCCATCGACCCAACGGGCGTGCGCAAGCGCGTGGTCACGCCGCGCGCGCGGCTGCGCTGCGATCACGTCGTGCTCGCCGGCAACGTGCATCTCGGCGCGGCGGCGCCCCGGCTCGCCGGGACGGTGCTGGCGGTGTGGACCCATGTGGCGGTGACACAACCGCTGGGCGAGCGTTTGGCGCAGGCCATCGCCTACCGTGGCGCGGTCAGCGATACCCATCTGGCCGACCACCATTACCGCATCGTCGGCGGCGACCGTTTGATGTGGAGCGGCGGCGGCAGCACATTTGAGCGCGACCCGCGCCGGCGCGTCGAATGGCTCAAGCGATCCATCGCGCGCACCTACCCGCAACTTGGCGAGGTGGAGATCGCCCACGTGTGGTCGGGCGCGATGGGATTTGCCGTTCATCGCATGCCGCAGATCGGCGAGGTGGCGCCCGGAATATGGGTGGCGAGCGCCTTTGCCGGCCACGGCCTCAATACCAGCGCCATGGCGGGCGAGCTAATCGCGCGCGCCATCGTGGAGCGCGACGACACCTGGCGGCTGTTTCAGCCCTACGACCTGGTGTGGGCCGGCGGCGCGCTCGGCCGCGCGGTCATG
>DATBWJ010000231.1:0-3014 GCA_036514935.1 Xanthobacteraceae bacterium | reverse complement strand
AAGAAGATGTGAGATGGTCCCGCCAATAGCGGGAACTTCCATCCGGTGCGATGCGCCTCATGAGGCAGCAGTCAAGCCCCGGAATTCGCAAGCGGGTCGGCCGAGGGCCGGCCCTTTTGATTCGATTTGCTTGCCGGTGCGCCCGCGACAAGCGCCTGGGCTCATCAATCGTTCGCGACGGAGATATCGGGCGCGTCGGGATGTTTCATGCCGACGATGTGATAGCCGGCGTCGACGTGATGAACCTCGCCGGTCACCGCACGCGCGAGATCGGACAAGAGATAGACGGCAGCGTCGCCCACGTCGTCCGTCGAAACCGTTCGCCGCAGCGGCGCGTTGTGTTCGTTCCACTTGAGAATGTAGCGGAAGTCGCCAATCCCGGAGGCAGCCAGCGTCTTGATCGGTCCCGCCGAAATCGCGTTGACGCGGATGTTCTTGGCGCCGAGGTCCGCGGCGAGATAGCGCACCGAGGCTTCCAGACCCGCCTTGGCCACCCCCATGACATTGTAGTGAGGCATCCATTTCTCCGCGCCGTAGTAGGTGAGCGTGAGCAGCGCGCCGCCCCTGGACATCAGCTTCTCTGCGCGTTGCGCGATGGCGGTGAATGAGTAGCAGCTCACCACCATGGTCTTGATGAAGTTGTCCTGCGAGGTGTCGATGTAGCGGCCGGTCAGCTCGTCCTTGTCGGAAAAGGCGATGGCATGCACCACGAAATCAAGCGCGCCCCATGCCGCCTCGACGGCCGCAAAGGCAGCGTCGAGCGTTGCCGGCTCGGTCACGTCGCAATGGCCTAGCACCACCCCGCCGACCTCCTCGGCCAGCGGTTCAACCCGCTTTCGGAGCGCCTCCCCCTGATAGGTGAAGGCAAGCTCAGCGCCGTGGGCGCGGGTCGACTTGGCGATCCCCCAAGCGATCGAACGGGTGTTGGCGAGCCCCATGATCAAGCCGCGCTTGCCGCGCATCAGACCCGAGGCTTCCATTGATCCTCCCCACCCAAACGCTTCCCGATGCTCCCTATGGCATAGCGAGTCCTGGCCATCAAGCAGCGCGCGCACAAACCATGATCTGCCGACCGACATCGACTTGGAATAGGGTCTGCGATAATGGTGTTTTCCAATAGGAAATCGGATCACTGAGGCGGCGCGTGAGCGGCTTCCGGCACGACATTCAGGCGTCGATCCCGGCGCTTCGGCGTTATGCGCGCGCGCTCGCACGCGATGTCGACGCGGCTGACGAGCTGGTCCAGGACACTCTGGTGCGCGCACTGCGCTCGGAACATCTTTTTCACGGCGGCGACGTGCGCAGCTGGCTTTACACTATTCTAACCAACCTCAACCGCAACCGCCTGCGCTCGCTTGCGCGCCGTCCGATCCATACGCTGATCGCCGACGAGGATGCCGCCGACGCGGCCGGACCCGAAGCCGGCCTGCGCGACATCGAGCGCGCGCTTGCAAGCCTGAGCGAGGACCAACGCACCGTGTTGCTGCTCGTCGCGCTCGAAGGACTGAGCTATCGCGAGGTGGCCGAGGTGCAGGGCGTGCCGATCGGAACCGTGATGTCGCGTCTGGCGCGCGCGCGCGCGCAGATCAAATCCTATCTCGACGGCGAGCGCCCGGCGCTTCGCCGCATCAAGTGACACGAGGCTTTGATGATTGATCGACTCCCCATCACCGAGGACGAACTGCAGGCCTATATCGACGGTGAGTTGCCGGAGGACCGCCGCGGCGACGTCGAGGCGTGGCTCGCAACCCACCCCGAGGATATGGCGCGCGCGGCAGCCTGGCGCGCGCAGAACGACGCCATTCGGGCCCGCTATGGCGGGGTCGCGAATGAACCACTTCCCGCCCGCTTCGATCTTGATCGGCTGGCGCGCAGCAGCCGGTCGTGGAAGCTGGCGGCTGCGGTCGCGGTGGCGTTCATCCTCGGCGGCGCGGTGGGTTGGCTCGGACACGCCGCCGTCGCCCGTGTCGCCGCGCCCCCGCGCGGCGGCCTTGAGCAGTTCACGGCCAATGCCGTCGGCGCTCACAACGTCTATGTCGTCGAGGTTCGCCACCCCGTCGAGGTGCCCGCTTCAGAGGCGGAACACCTGGTGACCTGGCTTTCGAAGCGGGTCGGCTACCAGTTGCGCGCGCCCGATCTCGAAAGGCTGGGCCTGAGACTCATCGGCGGGCGGCTGCTGCCGGGGCCGACCGGCCCGGCTGCCTTCTTCATGTACGAGAGCGCCTCTGGCGAACGCTACACGCTCTACTGCGCGCGCTCGAACGCCGCCGACACCGCACTGCGCTACAGCGACATCGGCGAGGCGACAGCGGTCTATTGGGTGAGCGACGACGTCGCCTATGTGGTGAGCGGCAAAGGCGATCGCACGCGGCTGCACAACGTCGCGGTCTTAGCCTACGAGCAACTCGAGCACGGCGCGCGCAAGGTCCATGGCGGCTGAGACCGGCGACCGAGCCGCGCGCGCTGGATGATCGCGCGATGTGACCGCCGCCCGGCCGGACCTTACGTCATGTCGCGGCGCGGATCGTAGGGCTTGCTCTCGCACCAGCCGCGCATCAGCTCCTCGAGCGCCTCGTCGCTATGCTCCGGCAGTACGATCCGGATGGTAGCCAGCAGGTCGCCTGCACCACCTTTCGTCGGCATGCCCTTGCCCTTCAAGCGAAAGACGCGCCCGCTGCTCGTGCCCGGCGGCACCGTCAGCGACACCGCCCCGTCGAGGGTGGGAACCCGGACCTTGGCGCCCAGCACCGCTTCGTAGAGCGTGAGGGGTAGTTCGATCCGGAGGTCCGCGCCCTCGCGCTTAAACAGCGGGTCGGCTGCGATATGGACCGTGATCAAGGCGTCCCCGGCCGCGCCGGCGCCGTGGAACCCTTGGCCTTTGAGCCGGATTTGCTGGCCCTCGGACAGCCCGGCCGGAATTCTTACGTCGACCTCCTTGCCGGTCGGCAGGCGGACGCGCCGCGCCGCTCCCTTGGCGGCCTCAGCAAGCGTGATCGTCACCGCGACCGCAGCGT
>DATBWJ010000230.1:0-4118 GCA_036514935.1 Xanthobacteraceae bacterium | reverse complement strand
CAATAGCGCGAGTCGGGGCGCGGCGACATGACGTTGACCCGCACGACCCCGTTGAGAGCCGCGACGTCACTCCGCCGGCTTGCCCTCGGGTGCCGCGCTGGCGGCGCTCGTCGCGGCCTTCTTCTCGACCAGCCGCACCGCCCAGATCGAGCCTTCGTAGAGCACCAGGAGCGGCACGGCGAGCGCGAGCTGGCTGATCACGTCCGGCGGGGTGAGCACGGCGGCGATGACGAAGCAGCCCACGATGAAATAGCGCCGCTTCTCCTTGAGCTGCTGGGAGGTGAGGATGCCGACGCGGCCGAGCAGCGTCAGGATCACCGGGAGCTGGAAGGCGACGCCGAAGGCGAAGATGAGCCCCATCATGAGCGAGAGGTATTCGCCCACCTTGGGCAAGAGTGCGATCTCGGCCTGGCCTTCGCCCGCCTGCTGCATGCCGAGCGAAAAGCGCACCAGCATCGGCATCACAAGAAAATAGACGACGAGGGCGCCGAGCACGAAGAACACCGGCGTCGCGACTAGGTAGGGCAGGAACGCGTGGCGCTCGTGGCGGTAGAGGCCGGGAGCCACGAACATGTAGATCTGCGTCGCCACCACCGGGAACGACACGAAGGCGGCGCCGAACATCGCGAGCTTGAGCTGGGTGATGAAGTATTCGAGCAGCGCGGTGTAGATGAATTTCGAGTGCTCCGGCCCCGCCACCCACACGAACGGCCACACCAGCACGTTGTAGATCTGCTTGGCGAAGAAGAAGCAGACCACCAAGGCGACGCCGAACGCGATGAGCGCCTTGATCAGGCGCGCGCGCAGCTCGATCAGGTGATCCATGAGCGGCGCCTTGGTGGCCTCGATGTCCTCCTGGCTCATGCCGCCCCCTTCGCCAGCGAATCGGGCGGAGCAGGCGCGCTCTCTCCGGCATTTCCCGGCGCGGCGCTGCCGGGCGCCGGTGGACCGGCGGTCTCCTCCGCAATCGCGGCCGCTGGCGCCTCGCTCGGCGCTGCTTCGCCGGACGCGGCGGCGGTCGTAGCGGCGTCCGCGGCCGGCGGCGTGGTGTCGAGCGTGCCCAGGTAATCCGCCGCCTCGAATGGCTTGGTCAGCGCGCTGGCAGCGTCATTGAGGTCGGCGGCATGCTTCTTGAGGTCGGCCATCTCGGCCTCGCGCATGGCCTCCTGGAACTGGCTCTGGAACTCCGACGCCATCTGGCGGATCTTGGCCATCCACTGGCCGAGCGTCCTCAGGACGCCGGGCAGCTCCTTGGGGCCGATCGCGATCAATGCGACCACGGCAATGACGACGAGTTCGCTCCAGCCGATATCGAACATGGAACCTTAGCTTGGGCGCACCCAGCGGCCGCCCCTGATCCATCAGGGTCAGGCGTCAGACCTTGCTGCCTTCGACCCGCTTTTCGGGCTCCGCGCGCGCCTTGACCTCGGGCTCGACCGTTTTGTGCTCGATGATCTTCGCCTCGGTCTGGCCGGCTTCCGCCTTGGCGGTGTCGTCCTCCGACATGCCCTTCTTGAAGGCCTTGATGCCCTGAGCGACGTCGCCCATGAGCTCGGAGATCTTGCCGCGCCCGAATAACAGGAGCACGACCGCGATGACGATGATCCAGTGCCAAATACTCAAGGAACCCATGGGCTCATCCTCTGCACCGGCGTCTGGCGCGGCGCTCGACCAGCATGTGATGTTGCTCGAAACCTAGGCCGCGCTCGCGGCAAAAACAAGGACTCCGGCCCCTTCGCCGAGAGCGGCGGCGCAGTCCTTCAGGCCAGCGCGAAGGGGCGCGAAAATCAGTCTTCACGCCCCGCCGGCTGCGGTACGAGACCAAGATCGAGATCGCTCTCCTCCAGCGGCTCCTCGTCCTCGCGCAGCGCCGGGTCGTCCGAGGGCATCGGCACCGAGAAGCCCGCCGGCAGGCTACCCTCGATGAGGCCGGCGCCCTGCAGCTCGTCAAGCCCCGGCAGGTCGCTCAGCTTCTCCAGGCCGAAATGCGACAGGAACGCTTCGTTGGTGCCGTAAGTGAGCGGACGTCCCGGCGCCTTGCGCCGTCCACGCGGGCGAATCCAGCCGGTCTCCAGCAGCACGTCGAGGGTGCCCTTGGCCGCCGAGACGCCGCGGATTTCTTCGATCTCGGCGCGCGTCACCGGCTGGTGATAGGCGATGATGGCAAGCGTCTCCATGGCGGCGCGCGACAATTTCCTCGGCTGGATCGCCTCGCGCGTGAGCAGCCAGGAGAGGTCGTTGGCGGTGCGAAACGTCCACTTGTTGCCGATGCGCACGAGGTTGACGCCGCGTGCGGCATACTCGGACTGCAGGCGGCGCAGCAGGTTGCGCACGTCGACGCCGCCCGCAAGCCGGCTCGCCAGCACCTTCTCGTCGAGCGGCTCGCTCGCCGCGAACAGCAGGGCTTCGAGCTGGCGCAACTCCTCAGGCCGCCGCTCGAGCGCGGCGTCCGCTACCTCGTCAATGTCCATGCGTATCTCGGCCAAACTCGCCATTCACCGCCCTCCGGCCTGCTCTGCGATCATGGTGCGTTCAATCACGGCGAGGCGGCTTGCGCCTGCGCGCGCTTGCGCACGTATATCGGTGTGAACGCGGTGTGCTGGTTCAGCTCGATCTGCCCCTCGCGCGCCATTTCGAGCATGGCGGCGAGGCTTGAGGCAAACACGGTCGCGCGCATCGACGGCTCGACCACATAGGCAATCAGGAATTGGTCGATCGCCATCCACTCGCTCGCCGCGCCGATCAGCCGCTCGAGCGCCGCGCGCGCTTCGGCGAGCGACCATACCGCGCGCTTGGTCAGGCGCACGCGGGCAAGCGCATGGCGCTGGCGCTCGCGCGTATAGGCGGTCAGCAGATCGTAGAGCGTCGCCGACCACTGCGGCCGCTTGATTTCGGCGATGGGCTCGGGGGCGCCGCGCGCAAAGACGTCGCGCCCAAGCTGCGCGCGCTCGAACAGGCGGCCGGCGGCGACGCGGATGGCCGCGAGCCGCTTGAGGCGCAACGCCAGGGCATTGGCGAGGTCGGCCGCGCTCGGGCCCTCCCCGCTCGGCACTTCCGGCAGCAGCAGGCGCGATTTCAGGTAAGCAAGCCACGCCGCCATGACCAGGTAGTCGGCGGCGAGCTCCAGCCGCAGCCAGCGCGCCTGCTCGATGAAGGCGAGATACTGGTCGGCGAGCGCCAGGATGGAGATTTTGGCGAGGTCCACCTTCTGCTCGCGCGCGAGCGCCAGCAGCAGGTCGAGCGGCCCCTCAAAGCCCTCGACATCGACGATCAGCCTTGGTTCGTCCGGCTCCGGCCCGGCATCGCTGGCGAAGGGCTCCAGGCCCCATTCAGTCGCGCTCATGACACACCCGTGGTCGCGGCCATCAGGCGGGAGAACTCGCCGCGCGCCGCCGCGATATCGAGCGGCTGCGGCGGTCCGCGGGTGGCAAGCGCCGCCGCCGCTCGGCGTCCGGCAGGGCCGGCGAGATCCGGTGCGCTGGCGGCGACCGCGCGCATCTCGTCGAGGCGCCCATTGCAATGCAGCACCACGTCGCAGCCGGCGGCAAGCGCCGCCGCCGCTCGCGCGCCGATCGGCCCGGACAGCGCCCCCATGGCAATGTCGTCGCTCATCAGCAAGCCCGTGAACCCGATGAAGGACCGAATCACATCTGTGATGATAGTGGCCGAGGTCGTGGCGGGAAGCGCGTCGATGGCGGCAAACACAACGTGAGCGGTCATCCCGAGCGGCAAGGCGGACAAGGCGCGGAATACGGCGAAATCGGTGGCTTCGAGCGTGGCGCGGTCGGTGCGCACCACGGGCAGGCGCTGGTGGCTGTCGGCGCGCGCGCGGCCATGGCCGGGCAGGTGCTTGAGCACCGGCAGCACTCCGCCGGCCGTCAAGCCTTCGGCGGCGGCCGTCGCCAGGGCGACGACTTTTTGCGCCGAAATGCCGTAGGCGCGCACTCCGATGACCGGATCGGCGCCGGGCGCCGGGAGGTCGGCGACCGGCAGGCAGTCCACCGTGATCCCCAGTGCCACCAAGTCGGTGGCGATCAGGCGCGCGCCGAGGCGGGCGGCTGCAATTGCCGCCGCCGGATCGCGGTCATAAAGATCGCCATAGGCGGCCGCGGCCGGAT
>DATBWJ010000229.1:0-2081 GCA_036514935.1 Xanthobacteraceae bacterium | reverse complement strand
TTTGCTGTGGGCACAGGGCCTGGGCTTGCTGCTCCTCGTGCCCTTGATCTTCTGCCTGCGTGACAAAACCCTCATGCCGCGCTGGGCGAGTAGTCACTTGGCGAAAGCGAGCTGAGGCCTCACTTGGCGCGGGTGGCGAAGCGCACGGCCTCCTCGGCCGCGCGGAACAGCGCCTGCGCTTTGTTGATGCACTCCTGCTGCTCCTTCTCGGGCACGGAGTCGTGCACGAGCCCGGCGCCCGCCTGCACGTGCATCATGCCGTCCTTCACCAGGGCCGTGCGCAGCACGATGCACGTGTCCATCTGACCGTTCGCAGAGAAGTAGCCGACGCAGCCGGCGTAGGGACCGCGCTTCGACTTCTCGAGCTCGTCGATGATCTGCATGGCGCGCACCTTGGGCGCGCCGGAGACGGTGCCGGCCGGGAAGCCGGCGATCAGCGCGTCGAGCGCGTCGTATTTCGGATCGAGCTCGCCCTCGACGTTGGAGACGATATGCATGACCTGGCTGTAGCGCTCGACGAAGAACTGGTCGGTGACCTTCACGCTCGCCATCTTCGATACGCGCCCGGCGTCGTTGCGGCCCAGATCGAGCAGCATGAGATGCTCGGCGCGCTCCTTGGGGTCGGACAGGAGTTCCTCTTCGAGCGCTTTGTCTTCGTGCGGGGTGGCGCCGCGCGGCTTGGTGCCGGCGATCGGCCGCACGATCACCTTGCCCTCGCGCACGCGCACCAGAATTTCCGGGCTCGACCCCGCGACGGCGTAGCCGCCGAAGTCGAGATAATAGAGAAACGGCGCCGGGTTCACGCGCCGCAGCGCGCGATAGAGCGCGAACGGCGGCAGCCTGAACGGCGCCTCGAAGCGCTGCGACAGCACGACCTGGAAAATGTCGCCGGCCAGGATGTATTCCTTCGCCCGCAGCACCATGGCCTCGAATTCGGCCGGAGTAGTGTTGGAGCCAGCCGCCGCCGCGATCGCGCCGACCTCGGCGTGCGGCGATTGCTTGTCGAGCGGCTTTTCCAGCGCATCGACCACCGCGCTCAGGCGCTCGACCGCGCGGGCGAACGCGGCCTTGGCGTTGACCGCGGGATCAGGGCGCACCGGCGTGACGACGGTGATGGTGTCCTGCACCGCGTCGAAGATCACCACGATGGTGGGCCGGATCAGCACCGCGTCGGGAATGGCGACCGGGTCCGGGTTCTCGGCCGGCAGCTTCTCCATCAGCCGCACCATGTCGTAGCCGAGATAGCCGAACACGCCGGCGGCCATGGGCGGCAGCAGGGCGGGAATCTCGATCCGGCTCTCGGCGATCAGCGCGCGCAGCGCCTGCAACGGCGGCTTGGGGCAGGGGACGAACGCATCGGGCTTGCCGAGCGCGCTGCGGTTGATCTCGGCTTTTCTTCCGTTGGTGCGCCAGACCAGATCGGGCTCGAGCCCGATGATCGAATAGCGCCCGCGCACGGCGCCGCCTTCGACCGACTCGAACAGAAACGCGTTGCGCTTGCCGCCGGCAAGCTTGAGGTAGGCGGAAACCGGCGTCTCCAGATCGGCGACCAAGGTGGTCGAGACGAGCTGCGGCGCGCCGGCGGAATAGCGGGCGGCGAAGGCCTGCTGCTCGGGGGCGATCTCCATCAGTTCCGTTCGCCGCCGACCACCCTTCGCAGCGCGGCGTCGTTGATGCGCACGCCGAGCTCAGTCTGCAGGCGGCCGAGATACTGAGTGACGAGATCGTCCTCGATGGCCTTGAGCAACTGCTCGCTCTGCGCCGTGGCCGGGGCGGTATCGGTCGGCATGACGATCGCGCTCACGCGGAACACGACGCGGCCGATGCCGTCCTCGGGCACCGCGACGGCGGCCTTGCCCTGTGCCGTGTCGAAGATGCGCGCGATGACGCGGGGGTCGAGCCCTTCGGCGGGCTTGCTGCGCGTGAGCTTATCGCGGGTTTGCACCGCCAGGCCGGGCGCCGCGGCGGCGAAGGTGGAGCCGGCATCGAGCTTGGCGCGGATATCATCGGCGCGCGCGCTGAGCTTCTTGCCGATCTCCTCGTCGCGCCAGCGCGCCTCGACGCGGCTCTTGGCCTCTTCG
>DATBWJ010000228.1:0-13249 GCA_036514935.1 Xanthobacteraceae bacterium | reverse complement strand
GCGCGCCGTGCCCGCCGTTGATGGACAACGCATAGAAAATTGTGCATATGTCCCGAACCGGCCGGTCGGCGACCAACCGAGGGAGCGCGGCGGCATCCGAGGACGGTGCATGGGCTACCTGGCGCCTTTGGGTCTCGCCGTCGCGGCTGTCCTCATCGGCGCACAACCGGCGCTGGCCCAGACCGCGGCGCCGGTCATGAGCGCCCTGCCCTGGTGGGTGTGGGTGCTGCTGCTGCTGGTGGTGACCTTCGCGCTCGGGCTCATCGCGGTTGTCGCCGGCGTGGGGGGCGGCGTGCTGTTCGTCCCCATCATCAGCGGGCTTTTCCCGTTCCACCTGGATTTCGTGCGCGGCACCGGCCTCTTGATCGCGCTTGCCGGCGCGTTGGCGGCCGGTCCCACCTTGCTGCGCGGCGGCCTCGCCAGCCTTCAGCTCGCGCTGCCGCCCGCCCTGATCGCGTCGGCCGCGGCCATCCTCGGCGCCAATCTCGGCCTCAATCTGCCGGAGCAGGTGGCGCAACTGGCCCTCGGCACCGTCATCATGGGGGTCGTCGCCCTGATGCTGATCGCCCGCAAGTCGAGCTATCCCGAGGTTCCGGCGGCCGATGCCTTGGCGGTCGCGTTGCGCATGCACGGCATCTACCACGACCCCTTCAACAACCGCGACGTCAAGTGGCACGTTCACCGCACGCCGCAGGGCCTCGCGCTGTTCGTGCTCATCGGCGTGCTGGCGGGGATGTTCGGAATCGGAGCCGGCTGGGCCAATGTACCGGTGCTCAACCTGGTCATGGGGGCTCCGCTCAAGGTCTCGGTCGGCACCAGCAGCCTGATCCTGTCGATCGTGGATAGCGCGGCGGCGTGGATCTACCTCAACCACGGCGCCATGCTGGCGATCATCGCCGTTCCCTCGATGCTCGGCATGATGCTGGGATCGACCATCGGCGTCGGGCTGCTCACGCGCGCCAATGTGGCCGTCGTGCGCAAGCTCGTGATCGGTCTTCTCCTGCTGGCGGGCATGCGCGCGCTGCTCAGGGGGGTGGGCGTGTGATGCAAGAGCGCGGCGACGGCAGCGATGGCAATCTGCGCGCCATTGGCGCTGTGCGGACCATCTGGCGGCAGGTGCGCACGAACCTGCGGGCGCGCGCCCGCCTGCGCCGGCAGCAGACCGCGCGGGCGCGCACCGAGCAGCTCAAGTATGTATCGCCCGATCAGCTCGCCTACGCGGATTGGCTCGATGGCGGAATTGCGATCGGGCGTTATTTCCTGGCGGCGACGTTCCTGCTTTATGTCTTCGGCCTCACTACGCCCAAAATCCCCTTGGCCGAGCTGCCGGCCTACTGGTCGATGTCGGCCGGCCTGTATTCGGCGCTCGCGGGTGTCGGGACGGGATGGGGCTGGCTCGCCATGGTCGGCCACGGCGATTACATGAACTTTCTCGGCATCGCCTTCCTGAGCAGCCTGACGATCGTGTGCTACCTGCGGCTGTTGCCGCTGACACTCCGCCGCAAGGATTTTACGTTCGCCTCGATCCTCGCGATCGAGATCGTCGTGCTGGTGCTCGCCGCTTCCGGCCTTCTGGCCGTTGGCCATTAGCGCTAGGCTCTGCGATGGCCCACGCGCAAGGTGCCTCGGCAATGACGCCACAGCCAAAGCAGCTCTCCCCGCTCGGGCGGTTCGAGAAAATTTTGGTGGCAACCGACGGCTCGCGTTTCAGCGCGGGGGCCATCAGAGTGTCGATCGGCGTGTGCGCCAAGAGCGACGCGCATCTTTATCCGTTCACCATGGTTCTCACCAATCCGGAGTACGAGGCGCTCGCCCCCGAACTCGTCGCCAAGGCGACCGAGGACGCCCGCGCGCACCTTGATGCGATCGTCGAGGAGGCCGCCACGCAGGGCGTGGCCGCCACCGCGGTGATCCGATACGGCGACCGGCCGCATCAGGAGATCGTCGCCGCCGCCGACGAGCTCAACATTGACCTCATCGTCATGGGTCAGCTCGGCCGGCGCGGCCTTGCGCGCATGATGGTGGGAGATGCCACCGCGCGGGTGATCAGCGCGGCCTCCTGCAGCGTGCTCGCGGTTCCCGCCGACGCCGGCATGTGGAAGAACCGCATCCTGCTCGCCACCGACGGCTCGCGCTTCTCCGATGCCGCCGCGGTGTCGGCAGCCAAGATCGCCCATTGCTGCGCCGCCCCCGTGACGGTGGTGTCGGCGCTGGTGCCCAGCCATAGCGAGCGCCGCCAGGGAGAGGGGCGCGAGGCAGTGGCGCGCACGACCGCGCAACTTAAGCAGGAAGGACTCGATGCCGAGGGCCTGGCGCTCCCCGGCGAGGCCGACGAGGTGATCATCACGCTCGCTCAGGACAAGCGCGCCGACCTCATCGTGGTGGGCAGCCACGGCCGCACCGGCTTCGGCAAGTCGCTGCTCGGAAGCGTCTCCGAGCGCGTCCTCGGCAGCGCCAAATGCGCCGTGCTGGTGGTGAAGGCCTGACGATCCGAGCCGAGGGCGCGGATCGCGCGGCGGGCGGGCGTCCGCGCGAGCGCCATCGCGCAAGAAATCGGCCGCGCTAACGGGCGCCCGCTGCCTCGCGCGCGATGGCGTCGAGCAGCGCGTTGACGGCCTCGGTTGCCGCCTTCGACTGAGCCGAGCCGACGCTCGCAATGGGCCGGTAGCCGAGGTAGGTGATCCCCGGCGAATCGGGCAGCGCATAGACGAAGATGACGTAGGGACAGAAGGCGATGTTGGCGGGATCGGCCTCCATCGTTCGCCGCGACAATGTCGCCGAGCAGAACTGCAGCGCCTGCGCCTCTGAGTAGACCGTCCGGGACGCGCCGACATCCTTGGCAGTGCGCGCCAGCATGGCGCCGATATGGGAGGTGTAGTCGATCACCAGGCCGCGCTTGATGATGGCGTCGACCACCTCGTCCCGGACGGTCTCGAAGCGCTCCTTGACGGTGAAGATTTTGAGGTTTTCGACGGCGTCCGCGGGCGCGCCGGCGAACAGCAATGCCGCGGCGACCACCAGCCACCGCAGCTGCACCACCCTCACGGCAACGACGCGCCGGCACGCGCGTGACTTCTGGCTCCTCGTCTTCATGACACTCCCCGGCGGTTTCAAAAAAAGCTAATCGTCGCGCCCTTCGACGCCTTGACATGAATCAACGCCCCACACCAGCGCGCGGCCATGCACGCCGCCGCAAATCCTTGGCGCTGCGGTTGCCGGCAAAGCCTCATTGACATTGCGGCGGCGACCCCCGAGAGAGTCCGGCAACCATGAACCGCAACGATGACGATTGAAATGGCGGGCGAGACGGGCACCGACGCGGAGGGTTATTTGCTCGATCCGGCGGACTGGACTCCCGACTTCGCCCGTACGAGCGCGCGGGCGGAAGGCATCGAGCTGACCGATGAGCACTGGCGGGTGATCGAGTTCATGCGGGCATCGCTCGACGAACATGGTGTGGCGCCGGACGCGCGTCATGTCATGAAGTTTCTGGCCGGCGACCGCGAGGCCGGCCGGGCGCGGCTTTTCGAGCTGTTTCCGTATGGATACGTCAAACAGGCGTGCAAGATCGCCGGCATGAAGAAGCCGCGCGCGTGGAGCACGGGCTGAGCGCCGGCGTGGCGCCGCCGCTCCGGCCCGCCCACCGCGCTCACGCGGTTCCGCTCGCGCGCGCCCATGCGCGCATGGCCTCGGCCCAGCGCTCGGCCGTCGTTGGGTCGAGGTCGATCTGAGTGAAGCGCCGCCCTTCCTTGATGGTGACGCGCAGGAGCTGCAAGCCGCTTTCGAAGCGGATGTCGTCGAGCCAGATCTCGCGCCCATAGGGCGCCGGCAGGGCGGCAATGCGCGTCTTGGTCTCGCCGCTCACCGCTTCGTCCCCTCGTCGGAACGGTACCGCTCGGCGTTGTAGAATGCGGTCTCGAGCGCGAGGTCCCAATTGCGCGGGGTGTCGACGAATTCCGGCTTGACGTCGAATTCCAGGAATCGGTAGCCGCTGGCGGCCGCCGCCGCCACCAGGCGCTCGAGCTCCTTGAACGAGCGCAGCTCGGGGTGGGCGATGATGAGGTCGCTGACCCTGATCAGGCCCTCGCTTGCCTCCTCGCTCATGCCTGCACTCTCCTTTGCCTGGCCGGCGCCGCCGCCGACGCGCCCCATTATGCCCGACGCCGTCCCCCTCGGCATTGGCGTGCCGCAGGACCCCCACACGGTCGCGCGCGCCGCTGCGGCTTTCACAGCCGCCATAAAAAGGCCCTTCACATATTCTGTTTTTTATATATGATGTTGGCAAGCTGACCCGGTCGCGGACCCGGCGCACAGAGCGGGTGCCGCGGGCAGCGAGGAGGCTTGCCGAGCCGGAAGGAACGTCATGGAATACAATGCCACGATCGCCCCGCGCGAAACACGTCCTGACCTTTCGTGGCCGACATTCATCATGGGTTTGGCGTCGCGCGCCCCGAGCGCGACGGGAAACGAGGCGGCAATGTCCAGCGATGACCGCAAGGCTCACCCCACTCCTCACCTTGACCAACTCGAATCAGGCCCGTGGCCGAGCTTCGTGACCGGGCTGAAGCGGCTGCGCGACGCCAAGGACAAGCCCTACGCAGCGATGATGAACGATCTGCTCGGCCAGCTCGAGCAGTCCTACAGCGAGCGCATGGGCTACTGGAAGGGCGGCACGGTGTCGGTGTTCGGCTATGGCGGCGGCATCATCACGCGCTTCTCGGAGGTCGCCGACAAGTTCCCCGCCTCCAAGGAGTTTCACACCCTGCGCGTGCAGCCGCCGGCGGGTTTTCACTACACCACCGACATCCTGCGCAAGCTGTGCGACGTGTGGGAGCAGTACGGCTCCGGCTTGATCGCCCTGCACGGCCAGTCCGGCGACATCATGTTCCAGGGCTGCACCACCGAGAACACGCAGAAGGCGTTCGACGCGCTCAACAAGATCGGCTTCGATCTCGGCGGGGCGGGGCCGGCGTTGCGCACGTCCATGAGCTGCGTCGGCCACGCGCGCTGCGAGATGTCCTGCTACGACGAGATCAAGGCCCACCGCTCGATCATCAACAAACACCTCGACGAGATGCACCGGCCGGCGCTGCCCTACAAGTTCAAGTTCAAGTTCTCCGGCTGCCCCAACGACTGCGTGAACGCGATCCAGCGCGCCGACTTCGCCGTGATCGGCACCTGGCGCGACGACATCAAGGTCGACCAGGACGAGGTGAGGACCTACGTCGCCAAGGTCGGCCGCAAGTACATGATCGATTCTGTCATCGCCATGTGTCCGACCCGCGCGCTCAGCCTCAACGACGATGACACGCTGGAGGTCGACAACAAGTCGTGCGTGCGCTGCATGCACTGCCTCAACGTCATGACCAAGGCGCTCAAGCCGGGCGACGATCGCGGCGTGACCATCCTCATCGGCGGCAAGCGCGCGCTCAAGATCGGCGATCTGATGGGCACGGTCGTCATCCCCTTCATGAAGCTCGAGACGGAGGAGGATTACCAGAAGCTGGTGGAGTTCGCCGGCAAGGTGATTGAATTCTTTGCCGAGAACGCGCTCGAACACGAGCGCATCGGCGAGACCATGGATCGTATCGGGCTGCCCGCCTTCCTCGAAGCGATCGACGTCGATCCCGATCCCAACATGGTCAGGCATCCGCGCACCTCGTGCTACGTGCGCACCGACGACTTCACGGAGGAGGCCGAGAAGTATTTTGCGCGCAAGGCGCGCGCTGCGGCGACGGCACCGCCCGAACGAGCCCCGTCGGAAGCGGCCGAATAGGCGCCGACGCATTGCCACCTGCGCGGGCGTGCCGGCAGGCGTGATACGGCGCGCGGCGATCGCGGGACGGCCAGGGAACAGGCGAGGAAGGAGTGGCGAGATGAAGGAAGCGACAGCAACGCCGCGCCGGCCGGTCGAGACCGGGGTGCCGGACCCGTTCCCCTTCATGCACCCGAAGCTGAAGAAAAACTATGGCCAATGGGCCTGGCACGACCGGCCGCGGCCGGGCGTGCTGCATCACGTGGCAAAGGGCGGCGATGAGGTATGGACGGTGCGCGCGGGCACCCAGCGCCAGTTGGACGTCCACACCATCCGCAAGCTGTGCGACATCGCCGACCAGTACGCCGAAGGCTTCGTGCGCTTCACCACGCGCTCCAACATCGAGTTCATGGTCTCCAGGTTCGAGAAGGTGCCGGCGCTGATCCAGAAGCTGCAGGCGGAGGGTTTCCCGGTCGGCGGCACCGGCAACTCGGTGTCGATGATCTCCCACACCCAGGGCTGGCTGCATTGCGACATCCCCGGCACCGACGCCTCCGGCGTGGTCAAGAGCCTGATGGATTTCCTGCACGAGGAGTTCATCAAGGAGGAGATGCCGAACCGCGTGCGCATCACCACCTCATGCTGCCAGGTCAATTGCGGCGGCCAGGGCGACATCGCCATCAACGTGCAGTACACCAAGCCGCCGAGGATCAATCACGATCTCGTCGCCAACGTGTGCGAGCGGCCGGCGGTGGTCGCGCGCTGCCCGGTGGCGGCGATCCGGCCGGCGATGGTCAACGGCAAGCCCTCGCTCGAAGTGGACGAGAAGAAATGCGTATGCTGCGGCGCCTGCTATCCGCCCTGCCCGCCGATGCAGATCAACGGCCCCGATTCCACCAAGATCGCCATCTGGGTGGGCGGCAAGCATTCGAACGCCCGCTCGCGGCCGACCTTCCACAAGCTCGCGGTGGCGAATTTGCCGAACAACCCGCCGCGCTGGCCGGAGGTCGCCGAGGTCGTGCGCAATATCCTCTACGCCTACAAGAACAACGCCAAGGACTGGGAGCGGCTGGGCGAATGGATCGAGCGCATCGGCTGGCCGCGCTTTTTCGATCTGGCCGGGCTCGCCTTCACCAAGCACCACCTCGATACCTGGGTGGGCGCGCGCCACACCATGAACATGTCGGCGCACATCCGATTCTAGGCGCAAAGCGCGGCACGGCGATGCGCGCCCGCGCCGACGCCTCGAACTTGCGCTGCGGCGCTCGCGCCTGATGGAGATTTAGGTTGAAGTTCGGAATATTGGTGAACGAGGGCCCCTACACGCACCAGGCCTCCGACAGCGCCTATCAGTTCGTCAAGGCGGCGCTGGAGCGCGGGCACGAGATTTTCCGCGTCTTCTTCTATCACGACGGCGTCAACAACGGCACGCGGCTGATGGTGCCGCCGCAGGACGACCGCAATCTGCAACAGGCGTGGTCACAGCTCGCCGAAAAGCACCAGCTCGACCTCGTGGTGTGCATCGCGGCGGCCCAGCGGCGCGGCGTGCTCGACGCCGGCGAGGCCAAGCGGCATGGCAAGGACGCCGACAACATCGCGCCGGGCTTTCGCATCTCCGGCCTCGGCCAGTTGATCGAGGCGGGGATGGTCGCCGACCGCCTGGTGGTGTTTGGCGACTAGGGGGCGGCGATGGCGGACGTCCAGGCACCACGCGTCGATGCTTCGGTCAAGAAGCGGTTCCTGTGCGTCAACCGCAAGGCGCCCTACGGCACGATCTATGCGCTGGAGGCGCTCGAAGTGGTGCTGATTTCGGCGGCCTTCGAGCAGGACGTGAGCCTTGCTTTCCTCGACGACGGCGTCTTCCAGCTCGCGAAGGGGCAAAGCACCGCCGGCATCGGCATGAAGAATTTTTCGCCGACCTACAAGGCGCTCGGCGACTACGAGGTGCGCAAGATCTACGTCGAGAAGGAATCGCTCGACGAGCGCGGGCTGGCGCCGGCCGACCTGATGGAAATCACCTACGAGGACGAGGCGGAAGGTTTTGCGGAGAAACCCCTGATCCGCATCGTCAGCCGCGCCGAATTGAGCGAGATCATGGCGCAGCAAGATATCCTGCTCAATTTCTAAAACGCTGAATAGGTGGACTTCATGCCGACGCTGCACACGGTCAACAAGTCGCCGTTCGAGCGCTCCGCCTTCATCAGCGCGCTTAACCACATGAGGCCGGGCGACGCCCTCTTGATGATCGAGGACGGCGTGGTCGGCGCGCGCAAGGCGAGCGCGTTCGCGGCGCTTCTTGAGAATGCCTCGCAGCGCTGCGCGATCTACGTGCTCGCTCCCGATCTCGCCGCCCGCGGCATGGCGGAAAAGGACCTGGTGCCCGCCGCCAAGCTCGTCGACTACGGCGGCTTCGTCGATCTGGTCGTCCAACACGCCCGTACGCAGGCCTGGCTGTAGGAGCGCGCCGCACTGCCTATATCTACGTCAACCATTCCACACTTGGAGCCAAAACGGAGAGTTCACGCATGAGCACCTACGTCCTCAACAGCCACAGCTTCGAGCACGACGAGGAGGGCTACCTCAAGAATATCGGCGAGTGGAGCCAGGAGATCGCCGAGCTGATCGCCAAGGACGAGAACATCGAGCTGACGCCGGAGCACTGGGAGGTCATCAACTTCCTGCGCCGCTACTACGAGGAATACCAGGTGGCGCCGGCCGTGCGCGTGCTGGTCAAGGAGATGAAGAAGCAGTTCGGCCCGGAAAAGGGTGATCAAAAATACCTCTATCAGCTCTTTCCCTACGGGCCGGCGAAGCAGGCCTGCAAGATCGCCGGCCTGCCCAAGCCGACCGGCTGCGTGTGAACGCATGCCGGCGCGCCGCGCCCGCCTCGGGTTGACCCGGCGCGCAACCGCGCGGCCGCCGCGCGCGCGCATGCCCACGCGGGCGCAAGCGGGGTAGCCATGCTCGCAGCCGTCTATGCAGTGCTGCTCTATGTGGCGACGGCGGTGTTCCTCGGCGGGCTTGCCGTGCGCGTGTGGCAATACGCCAGTACGCCCAACCCGCTGAAGATTGTCGCCACCCCCGCCCCCACGACGGCCGCCGGGGTGTGTCTGCGCCTGGTGCGCGAAGTCGCGGTGTTCGAGAGCCTGTTCAAGGCCAACAAGTGGATCTGGCTGTTCGGCTGGACGTTCCACGCCGCGCTCCTCGTCGTCGTGTTGCGCCACCTGCGCTATTTCACGCAGCCGGTCTGGGAGTGGGTGGCGCTGATCCAGCCCCTCGGCGTCCATGCCGGCTTCGTCATGCTGGCGAGCCTGCTCGCGCTGTGGGCCCGCCGCCTGGTGGTCGCGCGCATCCGCTACATCAGCACCCCCTCCGACCATCTCATGCTCGCGCTGCTGATCGCCATCGCGGCGTCCGGCCTGGCGATGAAATACGCCGCCCCCACCGACATCGTCGCGCTCAAGTCGTTCGTGCTCGGTCTCATCTACCTTGATTGGCAACCGTTGCCGGCCGATCCCCCCGTGCTGGTGCACCTCGGGCTCGTCGCCGTGTTGATGATCGTGTTTCCGTTCTCAAAGCTGGTGCACGGGCCGGCCTTGTTGTTCAGCCCCACGCGCGCCCAGGTCGATGATGCGCGCGAGCGGCGTCACCTCGTGGCGTGGGCGCGCGCGCTCGCGAGCGAGCGCTAGCAAGGGACGGCGGCGCCGGGAGACAGATCGTGGACCAAGTGACAGTGTCGGACAGCGAAGTCCCCGACCCGCTCGAGATCCCGGCTCTCGCGCCGGGCGCCATGCGCGCGAGCAAGCCCTATGGCGCGGCCGCCGAGATGCAGAAGCCGCTCGGCTTCCCCGGCGCGCTGGTGGAGAACTGGCAGGACAAGGCGATCGAGAAGATGGCCGAGCTGCGCGGCAAGTACCGCTCGTTCCGCCTCTTCCTCGACGCCTGCGTCAAGTGCGGCGCGTGCACCGACAAGTGCCACTATTTTCTCGGCACCGGCGATCCCAAGAACATGCCGGTGGCGCGCCAGGACCTGCTGCGCCAGGTCTATCGCCGCCATTTCACCCTCGCCGGAAAATATCTTCCCTGGCTGGTCGGCGCGCGCGACCTCAGCGAGGAGGTGCTGGACGACTGGTACAGCTATTTTCACCAGTGCTCGCAGTGCCGCCGCTGCTCGGTCTATTGCCCCATCGGCATTGACACGGCGGAAATCTCCATGGCCGGCCGCGAGATCATGGATGCCATCGGCAAGGGCCAGAAGTACAGCAACGAGATCATCGCCAAGGTGCGCAGCATCGGCAACAACCTCGGCCTGTCGAAGAAGGCGCTGCTGGCAACGCTCGCCTCCTTGGAGGAGGACGTTTTGGAGGAGACCGGCGTGCCCGTGCGCTTTCCGCTCGACGATGAGGGCGCCGACATCATGCTGGTCGCGCCGTCCGCCGACTACTTCGCCGAGCCGCATGTCGCCGGCCTCATCGGCTACGCCAAGGTGTTCCACCAGGCCGGCGCAAGCTGGACCATCAGTTCGTATGCCGCCGAGGCCGCCAACTTCGGCCTGTTCATCGGCTCCTATGAGAACATGCGGGAGATCGCGCTGCGCATCCGCAAGGCGGCGCTCGATCTCGGCGTCAAGCGGCTGGTGTTCGGCGAGTGCGGCCACGCCTGGCGCGTCGCCTACAACTTCCTCAATACGCTGGCCGGGCCGTTCGATTTCCTCGACCAGCGCTACCCGATCCCGCAGCACATTTGCGAGTTCACCTACGACCTCATGCGGGCGGGCAGGCTCACGTTCGACAAATCCAGGAACGACCACCTGCGCGTCACCTTCCACGATTCCTGCAACATTGCGCGCGCCTCGCGGCTGGGCGATAGGCCGGGCGGGCAGTTCGAAATCCCGCGCGCGATCCTCAAGGCCACCTGCAACCATTTCTTCGACATGGCCGCCGACACCATCAAGGAGAGCACGCTGTGCTGCGGCGGCGGCGGCGGGCTGTTGACCGACGAGCTGATCGATCTGCGCAAGAAAGGCGCACAGCCGCGCATGCGTGCGCTGCAACAGGTCGCCGCCGAATACGGCGTCACCCACATGGCCTCGATGTGCGCGATCTGCAAGGCGCAGTTCAGCAAGGTGCTGCCGATGTACGGTTTTGACATGGAGGCGGTCGTCAGCCTGCACCAGCTCGTCTCGAACGCCATCGTGCTCGATCGCGCGGGTGAGGCGTCGCCCAAGGGCCAACAGTAGGCGCGCCGGGGAGATCAGCGATGAACGACATGACCAGCGTTCCCCCAAAACCCCACACGCTCCGCCGCTTCAAGGAGGGCGAGAACATGTGGACGGACTGGCCCGACCTGACCGAGAAGATTTTTCAGGCGGACCGCTCCTACAAGTGTCCAACCTACGTTCACCGCACGCCGCCCTGCCAGGGCGGCTGTCCCTCCGGCCACGACATTCGCGGCTGGCTCGCCATCGCGCGCGGCGTGGACAAGTCGCCGGTCGCTGGCGAGTTGTGGCAACAATACGCCTTCCGGCGCATGGTCGAGGCCAACCCGTTCCCCTCGGTGATGGGCCGCGTGTGCCCGGCGCCGTGCGAGGACGGCTGCAACCGCAACGAGGTCGACGAGTTCGTCGGCATCAACGCGGTCGAGCACTATGTCGGCGACTGGGCGATCCAAAATGACTGCAAGCTGCCCGAGCCCGAGCCGGAAAGCGGCAAGCGCGTCGCCGTCATCGGCGGCGGACCGGCCGGACTGAGCGCGGCCTATTTCCTGCGCCGCCGCGGCCACGGCGTGACGGTGATCGAGGCCAACGAGCAGCTCGGCGGCATGATGCGCTACGGCATCCCGAGCTACCGCACGCCGCGCCAAATCGTGGACGCCGAGATCAAGCGCATCCTCGACCTCGGCGTCGAGGCGAGGCTCAAGACGCGCGTCGGCACCGACGTCACCATCGCCGAGCTGGAGCACAAGTTCGACGCCGTGTTCTGGGCGATCGGCGCGCAGAAGGGCCGGCCGCTGCCGGTGCCGGGCTGGGGCGCCGACGGCTGCCTCACCGGCGTCGAGTTCCTCGACGCCTTCAACCATGGCTGGGTGTTCTCCACCGCCGGGCGCATCGTGGTGGTGGGCGGCGGCGACACCTCCATCGATGTCGCGTCGGTCGCGCGCCGGCTGGGGCACATTACTGCGCGCCAGCCGCGCGAGGTCGCCGGCCACGGCGTGGTCGGCTTCACCGCCCAGGCGGTCTCCGGCACGCTGCGGCGCGAGGGCGTGCGGGTGACGCTGACCTCGCTGTTCCCCATTGAGCAGATGACGGCGGCCGCGCGCGAGCGCGAGGACGCTTTGCGCGAGGGCATCGACATCAAGGGTGGCGTCATGCCGCTCGAAGTGCTGACCAACGCGCAGGGCCGCGTGCGCGGGGTCAGGATGTGCCAATGCACCATGAAGGGCATGACGCCCGAACCCAGGCCCGGCACCGAGTTCGAAATCGAGTGCGACATGGTCGTCTCGGCCATCGGCCAGATGGGCGACCTCGAGGGCCTGCAGGAGATCGACAACGGCAAGGGTTTTATCGACATCCTGCCGGGATATAAGGCGCGCCAGCGCGAGAAGCACTTTGCCGGCGGCGACATCGTGCGCCCGCACCTGTTGACCACCGCCATCGGCCACGGCCGCATCGCCGCCGAGGTGATCGACCACTATCTGGCGGGCGAGCCGGCCGACAAGCGGCCGAAGATCGACGTTCACCACTTCAACCTGCTGGAGGAGTTGCACCAGCGCAATCTCGATCCGGCGCCCTATGACCACGCGCAGACGCGCGGCACCTCGGCGGCCACATGGGCGATCCACAACTACGAGGACCGCTCCGCCACCCAGATCATCCCCCACAGCGATCTGTTCAAGGGGCACTTCAAGCACGAGCCGCGCGGCCGGCGCCCCGAGCTGCATGTGGCGGCGGAGCAGGTGCTCGGCAATTTCCAGGAGCGCATTGGCGCGCTCAGCGAGGCGCAGGCCGTCCACGAGGGCAAGCGTTGCATGAGCTGCGGCCTGTGCTTCGAGTGCGACAACTGCGTGATCTATTGCCCGCAGATCGCGGTCAAGCGCGTTGCCAAGAGCGAACGCGCGGTCGGGCGCTACGTCTATACCGACTACGGCATGTGCATCGGCTGCCACATCTGCCGCGATGTCTGCCCGGCCGGCTACATCCAGATGGGGCTTGGCGAATAGGCCATGCGGGGCGCGCGCATATTGTCGGCAACGCTCGTCGCGCTGGCGGCGCTGGCCCCGCTTGCGCCCGCGGTGGCGGGCGAGCCCGCCTGGCTGCCAAAACCCGCGCGCGGCAAGGGCGAGCAATGCGTCGCCGACACCGCCTGGATGCGCCGCAACCACATGACGGCGCTCAGCCATCAACGCGACGCCACCGTGCACGAGGGCGTCCGCACCGCGCGCTTCAGCCTCAAGGGCTGCATCGACTGCCACGCCGTGGCGGGCGTCGGCGGCGAG
>DATBWJ010000227.1:0-4148 GCA_036514935.1 Xanthobacteraceae bacterium | reverse complement strand
GAGCCGGTGGTCTCCGCCTCGCCGGCGCCGAACAGGCTCGCCAGCAGGCTGCGCTTGGGCGTGGCCTCGCCGGCGCTGCGGGCGGCGGCCGAGACGCCTGGCGATGGGCCGGCGCCGCGCTTTTCGACGTCCGCGAGCGCCAGCGCGTAGCCGGACAGCGGCCGGCCGTCGGAGGGGATGTGGACGGTGCGCCCATCCGGGAAAATGCGGGCGAGCTGGTCGTGGGTCAGCCGCGGCCAGTGCCGGATGCGGCCGGTATCCAGATGCACGAACGGCGAGCCGGAGCTGGGGTAGAACCCGACGCCGCCGCGCTGGAGGCGCAGACCGGCGTTGCGCACCTCTTCGATCGGCACGCCGGGGAGGTAGAAGTCCATGGCGCGGCCCTGGGTGTGCTGGCTGGCGCGGGCGACGCCGCGGCTGCGCCGCCGCAGCATGGCGTTGGTCGCTGGTGCCCGGTAGCCGCACACGATCTGGATCGGCTTGTCCACTCCGACCTCGCGCGTCACCTCCCACATGGCGTCGAGGAGCTGCGGGTCGATGCGGGTGGCTTCGTTGCGCCGCCAGTCGCGCAGGAACCAGTCGAGCTTCTTGAGCGCGGCCTCGTCGTAGCGGCCGTTGCGCTTGTAGGTGATGGTGATGTCTTCGCGGGTGTGGAGGTGGTTGAGGGAAAGGGTGCGGGTGTCGCCGTTTGCGGCCGCGTTCTGCAGGCTATCGGAGCCGAACAGAACGGCGAGTGCCGCAAGACCCCACGACCCCGCGCGCCCTACCCCCATCCGCCCCCAGGTCAGGCGCGCACTACCCACTGGCACTCCCGATCTTGTACAGACCGCGTTCGACACGATGCGCCATGGCGACTGGCCGCGGCGATCATGGCTAACGTCGTCCTAACTGGGATCGGTTAACGCAGGCTTGCGCGCCCCCATCCCCCACCGGGGGCGACAAGTACCGGGCAAGTATGGCGAAAAGTTGCCGTCCCGGGCGGGCTGGGCGGGTGAGCGGCTCGCCGCCTCAGCGGGCGAAGACCCGGCGCTGGGGCACGGGCGCCGGCGGTGCCGGCCGGCCGGCGCCGAACAGGACGTCGAAGAAGGACGGCCCGCTGGCGTAGGAATAGCCGCCCACGCCTGGCGGCAGGCGCACCGGCGGGCGGGCGGCGCTGTGGTGCGGCCGCTCCATGGGCACGTCGGCGACCCGGCGCTCCTCCCCCTTGAGCAGCGCCAAGAGCCGCGCGTCGCGGCCGTAGAGGTCGTCGCGCACCTGCAGCGTGCCGGCCTCGTCCACGAAGGCGGTCTGATAGGTGATGTGGACCTGGATCGGGGTCGGGAAGCGGATGTCGCGCTCGCTGGAGCCGAACATGCTGCGGATGCGCTCCTGGCTGTAGCCTTCCTTCGGCAGGGCAATACCGAGCAGGATTTCCGCGTACCGGACCGGGTCCTGCACCCGCATGCAGCCATGGCTGTAGGCGCGCTTGTCTTGGCCGAACAGGTGCTTGTCCGGGGTGTCGTGCTGGTAGACCAGGAAGCGGTTGGGGAAGTTGAAGCGGATGCGCCCGAGCGCGTTGCGCTCGCCGGGCGGCTGGGAAATGTGCACGCTGCCGTCGGCGTTCTGGGTCAGGCGCAGCCCCATGCGGTCGAGCACGGTCGGGTCCTGCTGCAGCGCCGGCAGGTACTCGTTGTAGACGATCGAGGGCGGCACGTTCCAGGTCGGGTTGACGGTGATGTACTTCATCGTCTCGCTGAAGATCGGCGTCGGCGTCGACGGCTTGCCCACCACGACCCGGGTGTGCCAGATCGCCGCCCCCTCGCGATAGACGCGCAGCGTGAAGTCCGGGATGTTGAGGACCACGTGGGTGCGGCCAAGCTCGCGCGGCATCCAGCGCCAGCGCTCCATGTTGGCGAGCACGGCGTCGATGTCGCGGTCGCGATCGCGGCGCGGGCCGTTGAGCGCGGCGATGGTCGCCGCAGTGAGCTGACCCGTCGGCTTGAGCTTGTGCTGCTTTTGAAACGCCGCCACCGCCTCGGCGAGCGCGCGGTCATAGGTCAGGTCGTCCGGGCTGCCGGCGACGCCGAGCCGCTCGCGCAAGCGTGGCACGCGCGCATCCTGCACGGGGGTCTTGCCAAGCTTGAGCGCCGGGCCGCCGGCGACCGGGGGCGGGCCGGACTCGCCCTTGGCGGCGCGCAGTTCGGCGAGCTTCGCCTTGAGCGCCCGGTAGGCCGGCTGTTGCGGGTTGAAGCCCGCCAGCGTCTCGGCCACGTCCTTGGCATCCGCCACTTCGGCCAGCACGTCGGCGGGGTCGGGCGCTTCGAGGGCATATTGGATGTCGGCGCTCACGCGCGAAAAATGCACCCGGCCCATGCGCGAATGGCGGGCGAAGGTCAGCACCGACGCGGTGAGCTTGAGCTCGGCCTCCGCCACGGCGTCCGGGTCGCCGCCGCTCTTGAAGGCGGGGATCGGATAGTCGGCAGGATCGAGCCCCTCGGCGTCCACGCTGGCGAGGTAGGCAATGGCCGCACGGGCGCGCTCGCTCGCGCCGCCGTTGGCGAGCCACAGGGGCGCATAGCCGCGCGCGGCATAGAAGCCGTCGACGGCGGCTCGCTCCTTGCGCGAGGTGAAGGGGCGATCGAGCCTGCCCGACAGCATCGCCTTGAGCCGCTCGACGAGTGGGGCAACCTGGGCGGCCGTCTCGGCCTTTTCGGGCGCAGCCGGTGTCGTGCCGGTGGCCTGGGGCTCCTCGGCGGCCGGCCGCGCCACCGCCGGCCGGAACGCGGGCTCTCCCGCCCGACGGGCGGCGGCCCGCACTTGGGCGGGGGCCTTGGCCGTGCGCGGCGCGACGCTCTGTTGGGGCGCGGCCAGTGCCTTCGCCGCCCGCGTGCCAATCGATCCGGTGGCGGGCTCCCCGAGGTCCGCCGGGGTCAGGGGCTTGAGGGCGAGCGGCTCGGGAACCGGGATCGCCGCCGCCTTGTCGGGCGCGATGTCGGCCGTGGTGATCGGCTTAAGCTCCGCCGGCTCCGGAACAGGAATCGCCGCCTCGATCGCCTTGTCTTGTGCGAAGTCGGTCGCGGTGATCGGCCTCAGTTCCGCCGGCTCCGGAACGGGAATCGCATTCTCGATCGCTTCCGGCGTGTCGAGAGGAGCAGCGCCAATGGGAACGGCCATGGCCACCACAAGGATGGCGCCCGCCAACAGCCGGTCGAAGCGGAGATTCCCCAATATCGTTCCCTCCACGCCGCCCGCTCGACGCCTCCCGCGCCGAACCAGGGTGCAATCGCAGAGACCGCGCGCCGACTCAATACCGGCGCGAATACACTGCAAACCTAGCGCATGGTGGACGGCGCGATCTGAATTTTCCTTGAAAATCACGACTTTTTGTCGGGGCCTGTCACCCCGCGGACACGTCGGTGTCGCAGCGCGCGGGCGCGCGGCCGGCAAGGCCGAGGTGCTCCAACTTGCGGTAGAGGGTCGAGCGGCCGATCTGCAACCGGCGCGCGACTTCGGACATCTGGCCGCGGTAATGGGTGAGCGCGAAGCGAATCACGTCGGCCTCGATCTCCTCGAGCGGGCGCACGTCGCCGGTGCCGTCGAGCAGCGTCAAGCCGCCCGGCGCGAGCGGCGCATCGCTGGGCGCTGGCGCCAGGCCGCAGGCGGCGTGCTCGTCGATGCACAGGGGCGCCGGCGCCTCGGCGGGCAGCGGGTCTGCGGGCGGCGGCTCGCTGACGTGGGCGGCGATCTGCGGGATTTCCTCGCAGCCGATCTCGTCGCCATCGGCCAGCACGACCGCGCGAAAGATGGCGTTCTCGAGCTGGCGGACGTTGCCCGGCCAGCCATGGGCCATCAGCAGCTTGAGCGCGTCCGGCCGCACCAGGCGCACGCGCTTGCCCTCCTCGGCGCAGAAGCGCACCAGGAAATGGCGCACGAGCTCGGGAATATCCTCCCCGCGCGCGCGCAGCGGCGGCACCGAGATCGGAAACACGTGCAGGCGATAGAACAGGTCCTCGCGGAAGCGTCCGCTCTGCACGTCGGCCATGAGGTTGCGGTTGGTGGCCGAGATCACGCGCACGTCGATCTTGACCGGCTTGCGGGCGCCGACCGGCTCGACTTCGCCTTCCTGGATCGCGCGCAGGAGTTTTACTTGCGCCGCCGGCGGCAGCTCG
>DATBWJ010000226.1:0-12017 GCA_036514935.1 Xanthobacteraceae bacterium | reverse complement strand
TGGCACGCAACGTCTCGACCAGGGTCTCGGTGTCAAGGTCGCACGCCGGCTGCCCGGTCCTGATCGATTGCACGGCGGCGGTGCCGGCCGCTTGTCCCATCAGCGCGGCCGCTGGCATCACCCGGATCGACCCATGCACCTTGACGTCGCTGGAATTGCAACGCCCCGCGACCCACAGGTTGCTCCACCCCTTGGGGACAAGAATGCCATAGGGCAGGCCGAAGCGTTCGCCCGGCAAGGGCTTCGCCTCCTTCCTGAACTCCTTGACGAAGCGCTCGTATTCCTCGGCGGTCGCGTCGTAGGGGTGAATATCGACGGCCTTGTTGAACACGCCGATCTGATCAGGGAATTCGCGACGCGCCATGAAGTCAGCGAAATTGAGCTCATACTCCCCGACGATCCGCCGCGACTCGCGCACGCCCATCAATGAGGACGTCGTGGCGTGCTCGATGTTCTCAAATCCCGGGACATATTTGCGGTAGAACTCCATGTATTCCTGCGCAATCCTGCGGCCGAGCATGATGTTGTCGGTCAGGCTCCTGCCGCGCAGCGCGTTGAGGTTGAATAGGTGGCCGCCGTTCAGGTTGCCCATCGTGCGGCCAACCTGAAACATGCCGGGCAGAAAGCGGTCATGCTGCGTAAAGTGACCGTCCGCCAGCGCCCGCTTGAGCGGTTCGTCGTGAACTCTCGGCGTCGTCAATTCGTCATCCCCCTGCCCCTGTTGCTTGAGCCGGGCAGCCTCCTTGTTGACCGTCTCCCAATCGATCCCGGCAAACAGCGAGCACAGCGTCCCGGGCATGATGGTGTTGGTGTCGCGGCCCGCTTCCCGACAGGGAACACCAGCCAGATGCGCCAGCACGGCATCGCCGGTCGCGTCGATGAACCTCTTCGCCGGAACATAGCGATGGCCCTCGATGTTGTTGATGATGACGCCGTTCACCTTTCCCAAGCGCGCGTCAGCGTCCACGTCGATCAGGTGGGTGAAGAAGCGCACCTCGACGCCAGCCTGCACGGCCAGCTCGTCCAGCACGATCTTCAACCCCTCCACCTTGAAGGGCGTCCAGCGATGATAGTCCTTCAGCCAGTAGTCGGGAGTGACCTGCGGCCCGAGAAAGCCCCGTCCGTACATGGTCTCGACCACTTCGCGCATGAAGCCGCCGACGAGACCCTCGACGCCGTTGGCCATCGGATCGAATGCGGTCACCAGTCCGGAGGTGCCCATGCCGCCCATGGTCCCGGTGCCCTCGACCAACAGGACCTTGGCGCCCAGCCGCGCCGCGCAGATCGCCGCCGCCGATCCGCCCGGGCCGCCGCCCGCGACCACGACATCGAATTCATCCTCGACTGGGATCTCGCGCGAAAAACGATAGGTCTTCATTTCTCTCTCCAGGATTTATCGCCGGGCGGGCGCCGCGCTGGCAGAGCCCGCCGGCGCCGCCGGTTGCATGCGTGGTCAGCCCATGGCGTTGGGCAGCACCGTCGAGATCGACGGAAACACGATCAGCAGCACCATGATCACCGCTTCGGCCGCGAGGAACCAGCCGACGCCGCGAAAGATCGTCTCCAGGGCGACGGTGTCTCCCAGCACCGACTTGACCATGTAGACATTGAACCCGACAGGCGGCGTCAGCAATCCGATCTCGATATATTTCACGACAATGACCCCGACCCAGATCGGGTCCGCATGGACGGCGTCGAACATCGGCTGCAGCACGGGCAGCGTGATCAGCAGGATGCCGAGCGGATCGAGGAACATGCCGAGGATCAGGTAGATGACCGAAGCGGCGACGATGAGAAGAGTCGGGCTCAGCGCCCAATCGCCGATCAACTCGCGCATGGCATCGGACAGACCGGCCAGCCCGAGAAATCGCGTGTACAACACCGCCCCGATCGCGATGAAGAAGATCTGCCCTGTGGTCGTGACGGTCTCGAACAGGCTCGCCTTGACCATGGCATAGGTCAGCCGGCGCTGCATGGCCGCGACCACAAATGACAGAAAGGCGCCGGCGGCGCCCGCTTCCGTCGCCGTGAAAATGCCAAAGTAGAGCCCGCCAATCATGCCCAGCATGAGAACGATCAAAGGCCAGATCGGCAGGAGCGCCGCCCAACGCTCCTCTTTCAGGCCCTCGCGTTCGGCCTCTGACAACATCGGCGCGAGCGACGGATTGAGCCAGCACCGCGTTACGATCAGGACGGTATAGATGCCCGCGGTCAACAGGCCAGGCAGCACCCCCGCGATCAGCAGCTTGGTGATCGAAACCTGCGCGAACACGCCGTAAATAACGAACATGATGCTCGGCGGGATCAGGGCCGCAAGGGTACCGGCACAGGCGACGACGCCGGTCGCCAAACCCTTGTCGTAGTTGTGCTTGAGCATTTCCGGAATGGCGATGCGCGCCATGGTCGCCGCCGCGGCGACGCTCGAGCCGGAGGCGGCGCCGAACGCCGCGGATGCCAGATTGGTGGCGACGGCGAGCCCGCCCGGCAGCGCGCTGAACCACAGCCGCGCGGCTCGAAACAACGATTCGCTGATCCCCGAGTTGAAAGCGACCGAGCCCATGAGGATGAACATCGGGATCGCGGTCAGTCCCCAATTCGCCGAGACTTCGAACGGTATCTGGGCGAGCACTCCCAGCGCGACATCGAAGTTGCGCAGCCATGTGAACCCCGCCAGGCCGATGATGCCCAGCGATATGCCGATGGGAATGCGAAGGGCAATCAAGACAAGAATGGCGACGAGACTCCCGAAGCCCAGTTGAAGCGGGGTCATTTCGCCACGTCCTCCCGCTCACCGCGCAGGGCAAGTGCCTCCCTGACGATGTTGAGGACGAGATATGCGCACATGAGCCCAAACCCGACCGCGAGTATCCATCGGGAGATCCAGATCGGTATGTAGCCGGTCGACGATTCCCACGCCTCGCGCAGCGCGGTCTTCTCGATCGCGGTGTCGATTGCCATCCACGTCACCAGCAGCACGAAGCCGAGACTGACGATTCCAACAACGAGATCGAGGCACAACAGCGGCTTGCGCGCCATCCAGCTCGTGAACAGCTCGACCATGATGTGAGCGCGTTGGCGCGTGATGACGGCCAATGGCAGGAACACCAGCGCCACCATGTAATAGGCGGTGACAATCTCGGTGGTGCCCACAAGGGGATGGTTGAAGAACGTGCGGCCGACGAGGTCGGCCGTCACATGGAGGGTCATCAAGAGCGCAAAGCCGGCGGCCAGCCAGGTGAGCGCGTCGACCAGCCGGTCGAGAGTGCGAACGATCGACCGCAGCATGGCGTTGCCCCCTCGCGAACCCTTGCCGCAGGTGCGCCCAGGTTCAAGGGCACACCGCGCTTATTGCTTGTTGCTGCGATCGGTCAGAGTTTCTCAGGGTCGATCTTGCCGTAGATCTCGCGCTGAAGCGCCTGGATGAACTTCTCCTTGTCGGTGCCGATGTCCTTCGACAGCCTGTTCCACTTGGCGATGGCCCCCTCGAAATAATCGAGGATGGCGTCGGGGTTCTTGACGCCGTGCTCTTTCGCCGTCGCCACGTTGCGCGGCCGCTGCTCCTTGTAGTGCCTATCCATCACCGCCCTGAAGTCGTCGCCGCCCTTGATGAAAACGATGCCCTTCTGCTTGGCTTCGACGACCACCTCCGTGTCAAGCTTGAGCTGGGCCTCGAGCATTTCCGTGGCCACCAGGAATGCCGCGTTGTCGAAATGCGCCTTGCGCTGAGCGGGCGTCATGCTCTTCCAGACATTGCGATTCACAAAGAAGGCGATCGGCGGACCGGCCATGCCGAGGGGATAATCCAGGATGTACTTGGTGACGTCCATGTAGCCGAAGTTCTTGAGCCAGTTGACGACGGCCCACGAACACTCGATGGTTCCGCGCTCCATCGCCGTGACCCCTTCGGGGACGGTCATGGCAACGGGAGTAGCCCCGGCGATGGTCATGATGGAAATGCCGCCGGCCGAGCTGCGAACCTTCACGCCCTTGAGATCAGCCACCGTCCTGATCGGGCTCCGGCACAACAGATGATAGGGCGGCACCGACTGGCCGACGAAGGATACCGCGTTGTTCCTCCGGTACTCCTCCAGGCATTCCGGGCAGCCCAACATCATCGTCTCAACGCGCGCTCCCGCATCCCCGACGACATCGTCGCCGACCGAGTTGGTGTTGAACAGCAGATTGGTGGCCGCCAACTCCTTCGGCACATAGGGCGCGATGGCGTGACCGGCATCGATGATGCCCTTCTTGACGGCATCGACGCTGCCGTTCGCGGTGGCAACCTGCCCGCCCGACAGGTGCTTCCAGGTGATTTCACCCTTGGTGGCGGCCGCGATGCGCGCGAGGTATTGCGTCATCGTGATCGTGTTGGTGGTTGATTTCGGGCTTAGCCACGAGCCATAGACGAGCTCGCGCGAGGAAGCGGGCCCTGCCGACAGCGCGGCGGCGGTCACAACGATGGAAAACGCCACTCGTAGGATGGACTTGATCACGATGTTTCCTCCCCTGCTCGATCCCGTGTTCGGCCTTGGCGCCGATCCCGTCGAGCTCACGACAGGCGCCGCTTGACGGATCAAGTGGCGCCGTTCTGGGCTCGCGTGACCCGCGTCTCGTCGCGAGAGCCGCCCCCGTCCAATGCCTATCGGCATTCAAAGCGGTCCAATGAATGAAATTTGAGTTGCGAAGCTTGGTTTCCTCGGCGTCCTTTGTCAAGCGCTGCGGGCGCAGGGTTGTTCGGTAGGGCGGGCATTGCTCGCCTTGAGCCGCCGGGCTCAAGGTGGTGACCGTAGGAATGCGCGCAACGCTGTGGTGAACGCCCCCAACCAGGATCAAACCATGAGACAGCTTCCGCTATCAAAAGTCTACCAACTGATCGAACCAGGCCCCGTGGTCCTTGTGACGACCGCGCGCAAGGGCCGCGCCAATGTCATGACCATGTCGTGGCACATGATGGTCGAGTTCGAGCCGCCGCTGATCGCCTGCGTGGTGAGCAACGCCAATTTCAGCTTCGCCGCGCTGCGCGCGACCGGCGAGTGCGTCATCGCCATTCCGGCGCGCAAGCTGGCGGCGAAGGTGGTCAACGTCGGCAATGTCTCGGGCCGCGACATCGACAAGTTTTCCGCCTTCGGCCTGACGCCGGTGCCGGCTGCGCGCGTTGCGCCGCCGCTCATCGCCGAGTGCTTTGCCAATCTCGAATGCAAGGTGGCCGACACGCGGCTGGTCGGAAAATATTGTCTGTTCATCCTCGAAGTGGTGAAGGCGTGGATCGACCCGGCGCAGAAGAACCCGAAGACGATCCACCACCACGGCTACGGCACGTTCGCCGTGGACGGGCCGACGATCAAGCTGAAGTCGAGGAAGCCGTGATCAAGATGATGGCCCGGATGATCTCGTAGCCCGGATTGAGCGCCGGCGAAATCCGGGTCAGCATTGCCAAGACGATAAGCTGTCCCCGCATGTCGCTTCGCTCCATGCGGGCGACTTGCTCACGCCGCGGCCCGCTGGCGCGGCCGGGCGGTGTGCCGGCGGCCTTTGGGCCGAATGACGATCGCCACGTCGCGGTCGAGACGGCGCACGCAGCGCAATAGGCGCTCCAGCGAGAACCTATGCACCCGGCCGGTGACCAGCGCGGACACGTCCGGCTGCTTCAGGCCGAGAAGCTCGGCCGCCTTCGCCTGGGTGAGCCGGCGCCGCTTGAGGATGTCGCGGATTTCGCGGACGAGCTGCGCCTTCAAAAGCTCCTCCTCCGGCCGCTCGAAGCCGAGATCGGCAAACACGTTGCCGCTGCCGCGCGCGACGGAGATTCTTTCGCTCTTACGTTTTTGGCTCACGGCCCGGTTCTTTCAGATAATGCGTCTTGTAGTGCTCTTCGGCGCGCTTTAGACGTTGTTTGATCAGATCGATCTCGCGCGGCGGCGTTGCTATGCCCTTCTTCGACTTCTTCTGAAAGGCATGCAGCACGTAGACGACGCCCGCGAACTTGACCGTATAGACGGCGCGGTAGGTGTCGCCGTCGAAGTCGTCAACGACTTCAAGCACCCCGCGACCACCGAATCCTTTCAACGCCTTGGCGGCGGGATTCTCGCCGCCCCATTGGCCGTCGTCGATCGCCTGACCTATGACGCGGCGCACCTCCGGTGGAAACTCCCGCAGATCGTCTCTCGACGCGCCGATCCACTCGACGGGCTTCCGCACGTTCATGCACCAGTTTCTATAGCAGTAATGCTATAATCTTGGCAAGACAATTCCGTCCCATGCACCGCCAGTTGAATTTCCGATATTAGCGCTGCCAGCGCTCGTGCTTCGGCGTGCCTACTCCGCTGCCGTGCGGCCCGCGCCCGCGCCGTACCGGCGCTCGATGTAATCCACCACCATCTGCTTGAACTCGGCCGCCACCGTCGGCCCGCGCAAAGTCGCGGCCTTCTTGCCGTCGATGAAGACGGGCGCGGTCGGCTGCTCGCCGGTGCCGGGCAGCGAGATGCCGATGTCGGCGTGCTTGCTCTCGCCCGGGCCGTTGACGATGCAGCCCATGACCGCGACGGTGAGGCGCTCGACGCCGGGATAGCGCGTCTTCCATTCCGGCATCGAGGCGCGGATGAAATCCTCAATCTCGCGCGCGAGTTCCTGGAACGTGGCCGAGGTGGTGCGCCCGCAGCCGGGGCAGGCGGCCACGAGCGGCGCGAAGGCGCGCATGCCCAGGGTCTGCAACAGTTCCTGCGCGACCTTGACCTCCAGCGTGCGGTCGCCGCCGGGCTCGGGCGTGAGCGAGATGCGGACGGTGTCGCCGATGCCCTGTTGCAGCAGCACGCCGAGCGCGGCCGAGGACGCCACGATGCCCTTGGAACCCATGCCGGCCTCGGTGAGGCCGAGATGCAGCGCGTAGTTCGAGCGGCGCGCCAGTTCCTGATAGACCGCGATCAGGTCCTGCACCGCCGACACTTTCGCCGAGAGGATGATCTTGTTGCGCGGCAGCCCGATCTCCTCGGCGCGCGCGGCGGAGCCGAGCGCGGAGCGCACCATCGCCTCGCGCGTCACCGCGCGCGCGTCGGCCGGGTTTTGCGAGCGCGCGTTCTCGTCCATCAACTGCGTCAGCAGATCCTGGTCGAGCGAGCCCCAGTTGGCGCCGATGCGCACCGGCTTGTCGTTCCTGGTCGCCATCTCGATGATGGCGGCGAACTGGCGGTCCTTCTTGTCCTTGAAGCCGACGTTGCCGGGATTGATGCGGTACTTGTCGAGCGCCTGCGCGCAGGCGGGATGGTCGGCGAGCAGCTTGTGGCCGATGTAGTGGAAGTCGCCGACGAGCGGCACGGCGACGCCCATCTGAGCGAGCCGCTCCTTGATGCGCGGCACCGCGGCGGCGGCCGCGGCGCGATCGACGGTGATGCGCACGAGTTCGGAGCCCGCGCGCGCGAGCGCGGCGGCCTGCTGTGCGGTCGCCTCGACGTCGGCGGTGTCGGTGTTGGTCATCGACTGCACGACGATGGGCGCGCCGCCGCCGACGATGACGCCGCCGACGTTGACCGGCACGGTCTCATGACGCGGCAACGGGGAGGCGATGTCTGACACGCGACGCTCCTTGTTCACGGCGACGTGCCAAACGCGGCGTCCGGCGTCAACGCGAGCACGACGAGCATATCACCTCTCCCCGGTGGGGAGAGGTAAAGAGCCTGCCTGCGACGCACTTCACCGCAGCCTGTTCACCAGCACGAGGCCGGCGATGACGAGGGCGACCGCAATCCCGAAGGCCGGCGCGATCGGCTCGTCCAGCACCACGGCGCCGGCCACCACCCCGAACAGCGGGGTCAGAAAGGTGAAGGCCGACAGGCGGCTCGCCGAATAGCGCTTGATCAGCGCGAACCACACCGCGTAGGTGACGCCGACGACCCAGATCGTCTGGTAGGCGAGCCAGGCCAGCGGGACGGCGTCGGGCATTGCGGCCATGCGTTCGCCGAACGCCGCCGCCCCGGCGGCCAGCACCGGCACCGAGACCAGAAGCTGCCAGGCCAGCGTCTTTTCGGCCGGCGCGCGGGCAAGCGCGCTGCCCTTGATGACGAGCGTGGTCGCCCCCCAAGCCGCGCCCGCCCCCACCATCATGAGGTCGCCGACGAGCACGCTCGCATCGACCGCCGCCTGCGGCACGCCGATGGCCACCGCCACCCCCAGGAAGGACAGCGCCAGCCCGCACCACTGCTGGAGCGAGAGCCGCTCGCCGAGCCAGCGCGCGCCGAGCGCAACGAAGAACGGCGCCGTGTAGATGAACACGACCGCGCGGCTCGCGGTCGTCCACATCAGGCCGCGATAGATGAGCAGGAACTCGCCGGCGAACAGCAGCCCGGCGAGAAGCCCGGCCGCAAGCGTGCCGTCGCGCGCGGTGAGCTTGACGCCACGCAATCGCGCCCACGCCGCCACGATCGCGAGCGCCCCCGCCGAGCGGATGGTCGCCTGCATGAGCGGCGGGACGCCCGCCATCGCCAGCTTCACCGCCACCTGGTTGAGCCCCCACGTCAGGCACAGCAGCACCGTGACGGTGGCCCCGAAGGAATCGAGCGGCTGCGCCGGGTTCCCGGACAAGGGCTTGGGCATGCAATACTCCGCGCCGGGCGCGGCCCCGCCCTGGCGACGATCAGGGCGCATGTGGCATCGAGGGGCGCCTAAACCGTCGCCCCCTTGTCGCGGCAGTGGGCGCAGAGGCCGGTGATCTCGACCACCGACCGCCTAGGCGTGAAGCCGGCGGTGCGGGCGGCCGTGTCGAGTGTCCGGCTGACGGCCGGGCCAGCCGCCTCGCCGACGGCGCCGCAGCCCTCGCAGATCAGGAACGCGACCAGCGCGCCAGAATCGTGGTTGCTGACGCAGGCGAGAAAGGCGTTGCGGCTCGCGATCCGGTGCACGAGCCCGTTGGCGATCAGGAAATCGAGCGCGCGGTAGATGGTGATCGGCGCCGGCCGCGGGCTCTCGCCGGCAAGCTGGTCCATGATTTCGTAGGCGCCGAGCGGCTTGTGGCTTGCGACCAGGAGTTTTAGCACCTGCCGGCGCATGGGCGTGAGGCGCTGGACGCGCGCCGCGCACACCGCTTCGGCGTGGGCGATGGCATCGGCCGCGCAGCGATTATGGTCGTGATCAGGCGCCGGGAAGACGGGTGGCATCGTTGGTTTTTACGCTTCCGATCACCCTTTTTCAAAGCGCCGTCGCGGCCTATCACTGCAGGCTTCAGTCGCAAAACCGCGCCACCGCCGGTATATTGCAACGCAGCAAGCGCGCTCCGCGAGCGGCAATCCCTGCGCCCCGCCGCCCGTCCGCGCGCGCCCAACCGAAGGGGTCACCTTATGCTCACGGGAAAGTCCGCCGTCATCACCGGCTCGACCTCCGGGATCGGCCTCGCCATCGCGCGGGCGCTGGCCGGCGAGGGCGCCCACGTCATGATCAACGGCTTCGGTGATAAGGCGGCGATCGAGGCCCAGCGCGCCGGGCTCGAACAGGAGTTCGGCGTCAAGGCGATCTATTCCTCCGCCGACATGAGCAAGCCGGCGGAGATCGCCGCCATGATCCGGACCGCCGAGGAGACGTTCGGAGCGCTCGACATCCTCGTCAACAACGCAGGCATCCAGCACGTCGCGCCAATCGAGCACTTCCCCAGCGAGAAGTGGGAGCAGATCATCGCCATCAATCTGTCGTCGGCCTTTTACGCCATCCGCGCCGCGGTGCCCGCCATGCGGGCGCGGCGATGGGGGCGCATCATCAACACCGCCTCGGCCCATGGCCTCGTCGCCAGCGCACACAAGGCCGCCTATGTGGCGGCCAAGCACGGCCTCGTCGGCCTCACCAAGGTGGTGGCGATCGAGACCGCCAACGACGGCATCACCTGCAACGCCGTCTGTCCCGGCTGGGTGCTGACCCCGCTGGTCGAGCAGCAGATCGCTGCCCGCGCGGCGGCATCTGGGCAGACGATCGAGGCCGAGAAGCTTGCTTTGCTCGCCGAGAAGCAGCCGATGCACGCCTTCACCATGCCTGAAAACATCGGCGCGCTCGCGGTCTTCCTGTGCAGCGATGCTGGGGCGACCATCACCGGCGCTCACCTGTCGATCGACGGCGGGTGGACCGCGCAGTGAGGACGCAATCCATGCCACAGGCGCGCCCCCTTCTCGCGGCGGACGTTGGCGGGGCGAAGATCGAGATCATCGTCGCCGACATCACGACGCTTGCCGTCGACGCCATCGTCAACGCGGCCAACCGCTCGCTGCTCGGCGGGGGCGGCGTCGACGGCGCCATTCACCGCGCCGCCGGACCGGACCTGCTCGCCGAGTGCAGGACGCTCGGCGGCTGCGACACCGGCTCGGCCAAGATCACGCGCGGCTACCGACTGCCGGCCAAGCACGTCATCCACGCGGTCGGTCCGGTGTGGAACGGCGGCCGCGCCGGCGAGGAGGAACAACTCGCCTCCTGCTACCGAACCGCGCTCGCGCTCGCCGCCGAGCACAAGCTCGCCTCGGTCGCCTTTCCGGCGATCTCAACCGGCGTCTATCGCTTTCCACCTGACCTCGCCGCGCGCGTCGCCGTCGGCACGGTGGTCGCGGAAATCTCCGCGCGTCCCGCCACGTTCACGCGCATCGTGTTCTGCTGCTTCTCGCCAGAATCGGCCGATCATCACGCGGCAGCCTTCGGCGAGCTTGGATTGGCGTGACGCACGCCGGACTTGGGTACCGTCATCCGATCGGGTCGGCATTGGTCTGGCGAGGCGGGCGCGCGGCTGTCCAAACGGGTGACCGAGCGTGCCCAGTTGCCCTGCCTGCATCCGCATCCAGCGCATGCCAGCACCGCGCCCATCGCGCAGGCCAACCGATGGCAAATTTGCTAAGGAGCCTCATTATATGTCTTCCTTAAGGCTTACGGCATGCCATCGTTTACGATCGAGCGCGACCTGGCCTTTCTTCTGAGCGACGTCGCGCGCCTGTTGCGGACCTACGCCGACCAGGAGGCCCGCCAGTTCGGCATGACGCGGGCGCAGTGGGCGGTGCTGTTTCGACTCGAACGCGTGGAGGGCCTCAAGCAGTCCGAGCTTGCCGACATGCTCGACATTCAGCCGATCACGCTGACCCGGCTGATCGACCGGCTGTGCGACAGCGGGCTGATCGAGCGGCGCGGCGACCCCCATGACCGGCGTGCCAAGCGGCTGTTTCTCACCCCGGCCGCGCGCCCCATGCTCGACCGTCTCGCCGTAGTCAGCGCCGAGCTGATGGCCAACGTGCTCGCCGGGCTCGCGCCACCCGCGCGCGCGCAGATGCGCGCCCAGCTCGCCACCATCAAGGAAAATCTGCGCCAGGCGATTCACAACCGCGGCTCGGCGCCATTGGAACAACGGTATGGCTGATCCCGCCTTCAGATCCAGTGATCCGGTCCTCAAGGTGGTGTCGCCGCCTGCGACCACGCGGCGCGCAGCCTCGCTCTATGGCGTCTGGCTGCAGTACCGCCGCCTGATCCTGCTCGTGGCGCTGCCGCTCGCGGTCGCGCTCGTCGGGCTGGCGCTCTACCTGATGGGCGGCCGCTACATCACGACCGACAACGCCTATGTCGGTGCCCAAAAGGTGCTGATCACGCCCGACATCGACGGCAAGATCAGCCGCGTCGTGGTGGTCGAGGGCCAACAGGTCGCCGCCGGCGATGTCCTGTTCGAGATCGACCCGGTGCCATTCGGCCTCGCTCTCACCCAGGCCGAGAGCAGGCTTGCCACCGTCCGCACCGAGCTGGCCAACCTGAAAACCAACCTGCGCTCGCTCGGCCAGCTCATCGAGCTGGCGCGCCAGACGGTCGCGCTCAAGCAGAACGACGTTGACCGCAAGAGCACGCTGTTCGCGAGCCGCACCGGCTCGGCGGCCGAAGCCGACCTGGCGCTCGCCGCGCTTGCCCAGGCCAAGCGCGACCTCGAACTCCTGCTGCAGCAGGAGGCTCAGCTGCGCAATCAGTTGCTCGGCGAGCCCGACCTGCCGCTTGAAATGTATCCCCCCTCCATCCAAGCCGCCGCG
>DATBWJ010000225.1:0-4940 GCA_036514935.1 Xanthobacteraceae bacterium | reverse complement strand
GGTCGAGCGCTCGAACAGTTCTGCCGCCGCCGCCAGCGACTTGCCGTACGTGGTGTGGGCGAACGGGTTGACCGGGTTCTTGAAGAGCAGCTTGGTCACGTCGGCGAGCGCGCGCGAGGGGCCGAGCGCCGCATGGCTCATCTCGTAGAGCCAGTACATCGGCGTCGAAAAGGCAAGCCCGCCCTCCACCGGCAGCGACGGGGCGCCGCCAAACTCGCCGATTGCCATCTCATCCCTTTCTGGGGTGTCTTGTTGCACTGCAACATCCTGGCGTGACGTTAGCGTCCTGTCAACCTAAGCCAAAGGTGTCGGTAAATCGTGACGATAGCTGCCAAAACGCGACTATTTCCGCCGGTATGGTTAGGCGACGGGTTATTCGCCGCCCTGCAGCAAGGTGCCGTGGCGGCGGGCCGCGCGGAGGTATCCGAAAAAGCTAAAAACTGCCAGCGAAAACAATACGATATTAATAATGAGCGCCTGCAACATGAGGTCGCCGCGAAATACCTCCTCGATCATGAGCGCGCGCATGCCTTCGAACACGTAGGTCGGCGGCAGCAGCCAAGCGACGGCCTGCAGCCACTGCGGCAGGACGGCGACCGGGTAATAAACGCAGGTCAGCGGCAGGAGGATGAACATCAGGGTCCAGGCCATGTTCTCGGCGCCCAGCCCATGGCGCAGCAGGATGCCGGACACGAAAATGCCGAGCGCCCAGCTCGTCAGGATCAGGTTGCCGAAGAACGCCGCCAGCGCCAGGCCCAGCCCCCACAAGTTGAAGCCGAAGAAGGCGATCGCCAAGAGCGTCACCGGCACCATGCCGATGGCGAGCCGGATGATGCTCATGACCATGAGCGCGGCGACGAACTCCACCGGTTTAAGTGGCGATATCAACAGGTTAGCCAGGTTGCGCGAATACATCTCTTCGAGGAAGGAGATCGAGAATCCGAGCTGGCCGCGGAACAGGATGTCCCACAACAGGACCGCGCCGATGAAGGTCTGCCCGGCGCGGGCGAGGGGGCCGCCCTGCTGGCCGAGATAGAGCTGCAGAAATCCCCACATGAACATCTGCACGGTCGGCCAGTAGATGAGGTCGAGCAGGCGCGGCCACGACGAGCGCAGCAGGTACCAGTAGCGCAGCACCATGGCGCCGACGCGCTCCCACGAGAAGGCGGATGGATCCCGGTATTCTCCGGCCTGGACGGCAGTAATCACTGCGCCGCCTCCTGGGCCTCCGCGCGCCCGCGCGCGACATCGAGAAAAACCTCCTCCAGGGTCGTGCGGCCGTAGCGCGCGAGCAGCCGCGCCGGCGTGTCGTCGTCGACGATGCGGCCGCGCTTCATCATGATGACGCGCTCGCACAGCCGCTCGACCTCGTTCATGTTGTGGGAGGCGATGAGAAGGGTGGCGCGGCGCTCGGCGGCGTAGCGCGCGAGCCGGCCGCGCACCCAGTCGGCGGTGTCGGGGTCGAGCGAGGCGGTCGGCTCGTCGAGCAGCAGCACTTCGGGCGTGTTGATCAGCGCCTTGGCGAGCGAGACCCGCGTCTTCTGCCCGGCCGAGAGCTTGCCGGCCGGCCGGTCGAGGAGGTCGACCAGGTCGAGCTGATCGGCGACCTCGGCCACGCGCGACTGCGGGTCGCGGACCCCGTAGAGGAGGGCAAATACCGTCAGGTTCTGCCGCACCGTCAGCCGGTGGGGCATTTCGACATAGGGGCTCTCGAAATTCATGCGGTGCAGCACGCGGTAGCGCTCGTGCGGCATGTCGTGGCCGAGGATGCGGATGGTGCCGGCGGTCGGGCTGACCAGCCCCATGATCATGGCGATGGTGGTGGTCTTACCGGCGCCATTGCCGCCCAACAGCCCGGTGATGGTGCCGGGCGCGAGCGCGAAGCTGATGCCGGCGACTGCGGTGCCCGAGGAGTACTCCTTGACCAGGTCCGCAACGGCGATGGCGGGGATCGATGTCATGGGCGGGCGCAGATGTGGCCCACCGCCTGCGCGCAGGCAAGGCCTATTCGGGTCAGATGGAACAACTTCCTAAATGGCGGGCCGGAGGCGAAGTCGGCCGAATGATGATAGGCTGGCCGGCGCAACGACGAACAGGTGCCGCATGGGCGACCGCCTCCTTCATCCGATTTCCGATGGCGAGCTTGAGCGCCGCTGGACGGCCGTGCGGGCGGAAATGCGCGCGCGCAGCATCGAGGCGCTCGTCATGCAGAGCACCACCGACTGGCTCGGCGGCTACGTCAAGTGGTTCACCGACATCCCGGCCTATAACGGCTATCCGAGAAGCGTGATCTTCCACGCCGACGATCCCATGACGGTGGTCGACATGGGCCCGCGCGGCGGCGCGCGCCGCTACGCCGGCAGGGACCCGATCGACCGCGGCGTCGGCGAGATTCTGTCGACCAGCGCCTTCGTGTCGGTGGCCTACACCGAGGCCTATCAGGGCGAACTCGTCGCCGGCGAGCTCAAGCGGCGCGGCTATCGCACCATCGGCTGGCTCGGCGCCGGCAACATGCTGCACGGGCTGGTCGCGCGCGTGGAGGCCGAGCTTGCCGGGCGCGCGACCTTCCTCGACGCCAGCGACTTCGTCGACCGCATCAAGGCGATCAAGAGCGAGGAAGAGCGCGCGCTGGTGCGCTCGGCGGCGGCGATGCAGGACGAGGTTTTTCGGCGCGTGCTCGGCAAAATCCGCCCCGGCATGCGCCATTTTGAGGTGACGGCGCTGGCCCAGTACGAAGGCCGGCTCTTGGGCAGCGAACAGGGGCTCATCCTCGCCACCCATGCCCCGCTCGGCCATCGCCTGGAATTCCTCGATCGCTACTGGCAGGGCCACGCGATCCACAAGGGCGAGCACTTCTCCCTGCTGATCGAAAACAACGGGCCGGGCGGCATGTACACCGAGATCGCGCGCACACTCGTGTTCGGCAAGGCCTCGAACCAGCTCATCGACGGTTTCGAGGCCATGAAGGAGGCGCAGGCGGCCACGCTGGCGCGGCTGAAGCCGGGCGCTTCGTGCCGCGAGGTCGCCGAGGCGCACGACGCCTTCATGAATGGGCGCGGCCTGCCGCCGGAACGCCGGCTCTATTGCCACGGCCAGGGCTACGACCTGGTCGAGCGGCCGCTCGTGCGGGCCGACGAGACCATGACCATCGAGAAGAACATGAACTTCGCCGTGCATCCCGGCTTCGCGGTCGACGGCGTCTTCTCGGTGATCTGCGACAACTATCTGATCGAGAACGACGGCCCGACCGAGTGCCTGCACAATACGCCCAAGCAGATTTTTGAGATCAATTGACGGCCAGGTCCCACGGAGGCATCCGACGGCATGACTGGCGATTGGTCATTGCCGGCCTTGACGGCTTGTGGTCGACAACGTGTCGGCCTGGCTCAATGTGCGCCGGCTGGTCACGCCGGTAGGCGCATCCGATTGCGGCGGCAAAGACCCGATGGCGTGCGGTGACGGCAGGATCGCCGGGGAGGGCTTATGCGGTGCGGCCGCCGGCTCTTCACGCTTCGCAAATAGTTTGGCACGTATGGTCGCGGCGACCGGGGCGACTTCCCGAAAAAGCCGTTTTGTGCCGCTATCTGGAACGGTGCCCCGAGGGTTCCCGTTATCATCCCCATGAACCCGATCCTCATCAAAATCTTCGCCACTGCCCTCGCCTTCAGTCAGGTCGCGACCCGGCCGGACGCGATCGGCCTGAGGTTCGACCCGCTTGAGGATCGCGCGGCGGTGGTCGATCTGCTGCGTGCGGGCTGCGCCCACATGCGCAAGGCTTTTGATATCGAGGACATCAATCTCGACGAGCTGATCGCGACCGCGATGCAGGACCCGCAGATGGTGGCCGGCGACATCAAGGCGTTCAAGGGCGTCGATTTCAACGACCTGCACGTCACCTACCGGCAGTTCTGCAAGAACGAGCGCGTCGACAATTCCCCGCTCGACATCGGCGCGGTGATCGAGTTCTTCAATGCCGCGGTCGCCGATCTGCCGGACGATGCGCGGCTGAAGAACCTGCGCGTCGCCGGCGGCTACGCCGTGCTCGACCGCAAAAACGAGCGCTACGCCGAGGTCTATCCGGAGCACCGGCGCATGTGGGTTGCGCTCGCTGACATCCCCGAGCACGTGCGCAACGCGTTCGTGACCGCCGAGGACAAGCGCTTCCACCAGCACCGCGGGATCGACGAGCGCGGCCTGGTGCGCGCCTTCATCACCAATCTGGCCCAGCCCGGCCGGCCGCAGGGCGGCTCGACCATCACCCAGCAGGTGGCCAAGAACCTGATTGTGGGCGACGACGTCACCTACGAGCGCAAGATCCGCGAGATGATCGTGGCCGTCCGGCTCGAAGCGCTGGTGGGCAAGGCGGAGATTCTGGAACTCTATCTCAATTCGATCTATCTCGGCCGCGGCTCGTGGGGCGTCGAGCTGGCCGCGCGCAGCTATTTCGGCAAGCCGGCGCGCGAGCTGACGGTGAGCGAGGGCGCGCTGCTGGCCGGCCTTGCCAAGGGTCCCAACTACTTCAACCCCGAGCGCCATCCCGAGCGCGCGCGCGAGCGCTTGGCCTATGTGCTCGATCGCATGAAGACGGACGGCGCGCTCGGCGCGGACGAGGCGAGGCATGCGCAAAGCCTGCCGATCCAGCTCGTCGCCTACGAGCGGGTTCGTCGCGACAGCGGGTTTCACTTCGTCGACCAGGTCGCGCGCGAGCTGAAGGGGCTGGCGGTTGCCGGTCTCAGCCCGGAGTTTTTGGTCGTCCATTCGACGATCGAGCCGCGCCTCCAGCGCGCGGCCGAGAGCGCGCTGCAGGACGGGCTTGCGCGCTACGAGGCGGCGACAGGGCGCGCGCGCTTCCGGGGCGCGGAGACCAACCTCGCCGAGGCCGTGCGCCGCGGCGAGCTGGAGCCCGATGGCAAGCCGGCCTGGCAGCGCGCGCTGGCGGG
>DATBWJ010000224.1:0-3889 GCA_036514935.1 Xanthobacteraceae bacterium | reverse complement strand
GGAGCGGCTGTACGCACGCGCGCACGGTGGACGGCGCGCGGCGGGCGCTGCTGCAGGGCGCGGCGGCGGTGCTCACCACGCTGGCCGCCGGCGTCATGCTTTATGCCTTCGGCGCGGCGCCGGCCGCCGCGCGCAGGCCCGAGGAAAAAGCCAGCGCGCAGCAGCGCTGGGGCCTCTTGATCGACGCCGCCAGGTGCGCCGACGGCTGCACCGCCTGTGTCGCCGCCTGCCAGGTGGAAAACGGCTGGCGCGACAGCGGCCGTCCCACCGACGCGCAGTGGATCCGCAAGCTGACGGTGAAGAATCCGAGCAACGGGGCGAGCTTCTCGCTGCCCATGCTGTGCCAGCACTGCGCCGACGCGCCGTGCGTGGACGTCTGTCCAACCGGCGCCTCCTTCAAGCGCGCCGACGGCATCGTGCTGGTGGACAAGCACACCTGCATCGGCTGTCGCTACTGCATGATGGCCTGCCCCTACAAGGCGCGCTCGTTCATCCACGAGCCGGTGGAGGATCAGAAGCCGCATGCGCCGCGCGGCAAGGGCACGGTCGAGAGCTGCACGCTGTGCGTCCACCGCGTCGATGCCGGGCGCGAGCCAGCGTGCGTGGAGGCCTGCAACGACACGGCGGGCGGCGCGATGCTGTTTGGCGATCTCAACGATCCTCACAGCGAGATCGCCAAGCGCGTCGCCGCCTATCGCACCACCCGCGTTCGCGCCGACCTCGGCACCGAGCCCGGCGTCTACTACAGGAATATTTAGTCGGCGCGGCAAGCGCCGCCGCGCGGGGAAGACGATGGCGAGGATCGCCTATCAAAGGCTGGAAAACCACCGCCCGCTGGTGTGGAGCCTGCTGGCGGTCAACGGGGCGATTCTGATTGCCGGCCTCGGCGCGGCCTATGTCATGGAACATCGCGGCCACGTCGTCACCGGCATGGACAACCAGATCGTGTGGGGCATGCCGCACGTGTTCGCGGTGTTTCTGATCGTGGCGGCCTCGGGCGCGCTCAATCTCGCCTCGGTGGCCTCCGTGTTCAACCGTTCCGACTATGCGCCCTACGCGCGGCTGTCGGGGCTGTTCGCCATCGCGCTGCTGGTCGGCGGGCTTTCGGTGCTGGTGCTCGACCTCGGCCGCCCCGACCGGCTCATCGTCGCCATGACCACCTACAACTTCAAATCCATCTTCGCCTGGAACATCTATCTTTATCTCGGTTTCCTGGCGATTGTCGCGGCCTACCTGTTCGCCATGATGGACCGGCGCGCCGCGCGCGCGCGCCTCTTTGGCAAAGCCTGCGGTTGGCTTGCGTTCGCCTGGCGGCTCGTGCTGACCACCGGCACCGGCTCGATCTTCGGCTGGCTGGCGGCGCGCGAGGCCTATGACGCCGCCATCATGGCGCCGCTGTTCATCGCCGCCTCGCTGCTCTACGGCCTGGCGTTCACCGTGCTGATGCTGGCGGCGCTCAGCCCGCTTGCGGGCGAGGATTTTCTGAGCGAGGGGATGGCGAACAAATTTCGCGGCCTGCTCGCGCTCTTTGCGCTGGCGGTGCTCTATTTCACCGCCGTGCATCACCTCACCAAGCTCTATGTCGGCGAGCATCAGGGCATCGAGCGCTTTCTGCTCATCGAGGGCGGCCGCTACACCGCCATGTTCTGGGGCGGGCAGATCCTGCTCGGCAGTCTCGCGCCGCTGGCGCTGCTCGCGGCGCCGCTGCGGCGCTCCGTCCTCACGCTTGCCTCGGCGCTGTTCGTGCTCGGCGGCCTTGCGCAGATGTATGTCACCATCATCGCCGGCCAGGCTTTTCCGCTCGCGCTGTTCCCCGGCATGGAGGTGACGAGTTCGTTTCATGATGGCGCGGTGGCGCACTACCGGCCGTCGTGGCTGGAAATCGTGCTGGGGCTGAGCGGGTTCGCCATCGCGCTGCTGGTGTCGGGCGTCGCGCTCAAGGCATTGCCGTTCCTGCCGAGGCTGCGCCGTGACTGAGGATTTGTCTGCGCAAGTGAAGAGCCGCACGGCGGCACGAGTCACATGGCCCATGTCTTGATCTCTGCGGCCCACAGGTCCTCGGGCAAGACGACGGTGAGCGTCGCCCTGGCGGCGGCGCTTGCCGCGCGCGGGCTCAAGGTGCAGTGCTTCAAGAAGGGGCCCGACTACATCGATCCCATGTGGCTTGCGCGCGCGAGCGGACGGCCGTGCTACAACCTCGACTACCACACCCAGGGCGAGGGCGAGATCAGCGCGCTGTTTGCCCGCCATGCGCGGCGCGCCGATGTTGCGCTCATCGAGGGCAACAAGGGGCTGCACGACGGCGTCGACCCCGAAGGGCGCGACTCCACCGCCGCGCTCGCCAAGCTCCTTTCCGCCCCGGTCATCCTGGTCATCGACGCGGCGGGCATCACGCGCGGGGTGGCGCCGCTCGTGCTCGGCTGCCAGATGTTCGACCGCGCGGTGGCGATCGGCGGCGTCATCCTCAACCGGGTGGCCTCGGCGCGCCAGGAGAGCAAGCTGCGGGCGGCGCTCGAGCGCTACACCGACGTGCCGGTCATCGGCGCCATCGGCCGCGACCGCGCGCTGGTGGTCGAGGAGCGCCATCTCGGCCTGATCACGCCGGCGGAGACGCCGGCCCGCGACGAGACGATCGCGCGCTGGCGCTCGGCGGTCGAAGTGGGCGTCGAGCTTGCCCGCGTGCAGGAGATCGCGCGCCGCGCGCAAGCGCCGCTTGCGGCCGAACTCTCTGCCGGCGCAGAGGGCGCCGACGTGCGCATCGCGGTGGCGCGCGATGTCGCCTTCGGCTTCTACTATCCCGACGACCTCGAAGCACTGGCGCGGGCGGGCGCCGAGCTTGTCTTCTTCGACACGCTGCATGACGCGCGCCTGCCGCCCGCCGACGGCGTGTTCATCGGCGGCGGCTTTCCCGAGACCCAGATGCCGGCGCTTTCCGCCAATGCCGGCCTGCGCGCCGCGCTGCGGGCGGCCGCGCATGCCGGCCTGCCGATCTACGCCGAATGCGGCGGCCTCATGTATCTCACGCGCTCGATCGCCTGGCGCGGCGAGGTGCACGAGATGGTCGGCTTCATCCCGGCCGACACGGTGATGCACGCAACCCCGCAGGGACGCGGCCTCGTCGTGCTGGAGGAGACCGAGGCCGCGCCGTGGCCGGCGCGCGAGGGGCCCGCGCGCATTCCCGCCCACGAATTCCATTACGCCGCGCTCGACGGGCTCGATCCCGCTACCCGCTTCGCCTATCGGGTCGTGCGCGGGCGCGGCATCGACGGGCGGCACGACGGCATCGTCAAGGCCAACGTGCTGGCGAGCTTCTGCCACCTGCGCGCGACCGCGCGCAGCGGCTGTTGGGCGCGCCGTTTCGTCGCCTTCGTGCGCGCGTGCAAAACCGCCCGCCCGGCCAGCGCCTGGGAGCCCGCGCAGGCGGCCTCGATCTGATACAAACGATCGTAAAGACTCACCCATGACCGTCATCGTCCGCGCAAGCGGACGTTCCAGTACCCACCGACGCCTGCGGGTACTGGATGCTCCGCTTGCGCGGAGCATGACGAGTCGAGGACAAGTGCCGTCAGCACAAGCGTGCGCGCGAACCGTCATCCGCGCAACGTGCCGCTACGCCACGCTGCCGTAGGAGACGTCGGTGGCGCTCGCCGGCGGCTTGAGGCCCGCCAGCGCGCATCCCTGCACGATCGGGCCGCCGCGCAGGATCTCGTAAAGGTACTTGATACCGCCCTTGGCGGAGAAGCGCGCCTCGAGCGCGTCGCGCAGCAGCCGCAGCCGCGGCGCCGCCTCGTCCTTGTAGCAGCCTTGCAGCACGCGGATGACCTCCCAATGGTCCTCGCCGAGCGCCACGCCGAGCTCGGCGGCCACTGCACGCGCGTGGGCGGGCGTC
>DATBWJ010000223.1:0-3937 GCA_036514935.1 Xanthobacteraceae bacterium | reverse complement strand
GAGCCCGCGCAGAGGCAGGCGTCGTGCCCTTGCGTTGCCCGCGCCCGGCATCGCCGTCAGGGGCCGGCTTGACCTGAGTTGCCGGCGAGCCGGCATCACCCTCATCCGGGGATGCGGCCGGCTGGATGTCGGCCACGTCAGGCTCGGCGTCGTGCTTTGCAATCTCGGCGGGTTGCGCCGCAGCCGAGCACTGAGGCTCGACGTTTGACCCCGTCTGCTGCTGGCAGTGCGGCGCCGGCGAGGTGACAGCAGCTTCGCTGCCGAGCGGCTCATCCCCTTCGATCGCGCGCGGCAGCATCATCAGAACGCCGGCGCCGCCGATCAGTCCCACGGCGAATACGGTGGACAGCGTGCGCAGCAATGAAGCCATGGCCAATTCCTCCGCAGGCGAAGGTCGGCCCCGTCTCACCGGCGCATCGCAACAGGCCGAATAGCGCGGCCGCGTTTATTTTGTCCGACGCCGAACCGCGAGGGCAGCGCAAAACGCCGCACTGCCTAATGCGCGGTATTTTACCGTCGCCATCAGGGTCTCGTTCACGCTGCGGCGATCATTTAGGTCAGCGCCGCTGCTTCACAGCGCCGGCCAATTCGCTAACGTAGCGTCGCACGGCGGGCGGAAGATCCGACGAGGAGGAAGCGTCATGGAGCTCCGGACGACGAACTCGCGCAAGCCCGCTCCACGACCGGTCAGGGAATGTGCGCAATGCGGCGAGACCATCTTCATGCCGGAATGGTCCGAGCACGTGGATGATCGTCGCGTGCGGCACCTGTGGCAGTGCGATGCTTGCGGCTATACGTTCGAAACGACGGTCTGTTTCGCGCCGGTGGTGCAGTCGGGCGCGGATTGACGCACAGATGGCGTTGCGACACGCGAGCGCACCGGCGCGGCAGCGCCGCCGGATCAGGATGTTTTTGTGCCCGGTGGCATGCTGAGGTCGCTGAACAGGACGCCGCCCTTTGCTTTCTCGCTCTTGCCCGTTTCCACGATCGTCACCACCACGGCGTCGGGGGGAACCTGGTAATTCTTCGCCACCGCATTGGTGATGTCCTTGACGAGGCCGCGCTTCTGATCCAGCGAGCGCCCCTCAACGACATAGACCACGACTTCCGGCATGCTGTCCTCCCCTGATTGCCGCACGACATGGTAGCGCCCCGGCATGGAAGCGCCAGGGCGGCGCGCGCGGTGCCCACGCGGGCAAAAGCATGTTCGTATTGGATGTCATCGCGAGGAGGCCGGAGGCCGACGAAGCGATCTCGCACCTGAAGCGTCTTCTGTACGAGATTGCTTCGGCGGGCTCCGCCCGCCTCGCAATGACCACAAACCACTCGACCAGACGGCGTCCGGCTAACCCAGCCCGATCTTCTTGAACGCCTTGGAAATCCAGGAGTCCTCCCGCTCCTTGGGATCGAGGCCGCCCGACTTCACCAGCTCGTAGGCTTCCTTGTACCAGCGGCTGTCGGGGAAATTGTGCCCGAGCACGGCGGCGGCGGTCTGCGCCTCCTGCACGATCCCGAGCGTCATGTAGCATTCGGTGAGCCGCAGCAGCGCCTCCTCGACGTGCCGCGTGGTCTGGTATTGCGTCACCACGACCTTGAAGCGGTTGATCGCGCCGGTGAAGTTCCTCTTTTCGAGATTGTAGCGTCCGATCGCCATCTCCTTGGCGGCGAGCTGGTCGCGCGCCATCTCGATCTTTCGCCGCGCGACGCCGGCGTATTCGCTGCCGGGGTACTTGCGGATGACCTCCTCGAGCCCCTGGATCGCCCGTTCGGTGCGCGACTGGTCGCGCGTGATGTCGGGAATCTGATCGTAATAGGACGAGCCGACCAGGAACTGCGCGTAGGCCGCCTCCGGGCTCGCGGGGTGCAGGCTGACATAGCGCTTGGCGGCGTTGACCGCCTCGTCATAGGCGCGCGCCTCGTAATAGGCATAGGCCGACAGCAGGATCGACTTGCGCGCCCACTCCGAGTAGGGATGCTGGCGGTCGACCTCCTCGAACTTCTTGGCGGCCTCCCGGTAATCCTTCTTTTCGTTCAGCAGAAAGACGCCTTCATTGTAGAGCTTGTCGGCTGGCTCGTCGGGCGGGGTGTCGTCGGTCTTGCCGAACAGCGAGAACTCGGTCCAGGCGCAGCCGGCGAGCGGGGCGAGCACAAGGGCGAGCGTAAGGATGCACGCCGCCGCGCGCGCCCGACCGCCCGCACCGTTGGACCACCTCATCATCCCCTCATCACGCCGATTGCGGCGCGAGCTGCCTCGCGCGCCCGCCGAAAACACTACCGGCGCCCAGATGCGTCTCTTGTCGCATGATCTGCGGCGAACCGGTTCCCACCTCGCAGGCCCCTGCTCTAGGTCGACATTCGGCCGGGAATATGGCGAGAAGCCCAGGTCAAACCGAGGGTTAGGAGCGCCTCAGGAGACGTCCGGGCGGTAGGCCGGCGCCACCAGCCCGGCACCGACATCCGCGTGGCCGCCGACGCGGCGCGGGGCGTGGCTCGCCTCGACAATGGTCCAGGCGGTGCGGTCGGCAAGCAGAGTCGAGACCACGGCGTAATTCAGGCTGTGGCCGCCGCGCACCGAGCGATAGGTCGCCATCAGCGGCGCGCCGGCCAGCGCCAGATCGCCGACCGCATCGAGGGCCTTGTGGCGGACAAACTCATCGGCAAAGCGCAGGCCATCGGGATTGAGCACGCGATCGTCGCTGACCACCAGCGTGTTGTCGAAATTGGCGCCGAGCGCCAGTCCCGCGCTCCACAGCTTGGCGACATCGCGCAGGAATCCGAACGTGCGCGCGCGCGCCAGTGCGCGCCGGAACGCCTGCGGGGTGACATCAAGCGCGCAGCTCTGGCGGCCGATCAACGGATGATCGAACTCGATGTCGGTCTCCAGGCGCAGGCCCTGCTCGTTCGGCCGCAGCTCGCCCCACGCGTCATCCTTGCGCACGCGCACCGGCTTGAGAACCTTGATGTAGCGGCGCCGCGCCGCGAGCGTGCGCAGTCCCGCCTGATCGATCGCAGCCACGAAAGGCGCCGCGCTGCCGTCCATGATCGGTACTTCCGGGCCGTCGAGCTCGATCACCGCGTTGTCGACGCCGAGGCCGGCGAGCGCGGCCAGCACGTGCTCGGCGGTGGCACACAGCGGCCCGTCGCTGTCGCCCAGCACCGTGGCGAAGGTGGTCGAGGTCACCGCCCGCACGTCGGCGCGGATCTCGCTGTCCGGCGCGCCATCGCGGCCGGTGCGCAGAACGAGGATGCCGGTGCCGGCATCGGCGGGATGCAATGTCAGGGTGACAGGCTGTCCGGAATGAACTCCGATACCCGCTACCACGACGTCAGTGCGAAGCGTCGTCTGCTGGCCTGCCTTCATGCCCCACCCAACTCCGAACCCGCGAGCGCGACGCGTACGTGCCGGCAGATTCGACCCCCTGGAGTGGCAATGTGCCTTCCGCCATCATCCCGCCGGCGCGATGTTGGCTGCCGCGACCGGCGCTGTCCCCGAGCGAAAAGCTCCCTTGCCGCGAGGGACCTTAACCATGGCCGGCCGGCGCGCCAATTCACGGTTTCTTACCAAGTGTTACCATCGAACCGTCCCAATTCGACCCTCGTTCCGCCATCCCCCCAGGCTGCTGCCGAGCGCGCGCGGAAATGGGGGACGAAGCGGGGACCTCGCAGTCCGGCCGGCGCGCGCAGCGCCGCCGCCTTGCCTCTGATTTATCGTTTCGTGCCAAAGATTTAAGCCAGACGGCGCGTCCTGCCCCGCCGCGGGCGCCGGGCATCCGGCGTCCGCTGGTAGGGAGGGGCGGCCTCAGTTCGCCTGGCGGCGCAAGAACGCCGGGATGTCGAGGTGGTCCTCGTCCGGGTGATTGGGCATCGGCGACGGCCGGCCGAGGGGGTCGAGCCCCTGGGGGGCCGGGCGCTTGGCGAATTCCGAGACCGGCTCGTG
>DATBWJ010000222.1:0-11558 GCA_036514935.1 Xanthobacteraceae bacterium | reverse complement strand
CTGGCGCCCCGCGTGCTGTGCACGGGGTCTGCCGAGGCCGCCGGGCCGTCCCCGACCCGCGGAACGAGATCGCATCATCCGGGCACGCGCGGAGCGGTCTGATTGTAACTATTCCAATGTAGTTTGAGGCATTTACGATTTACTTCGGCGCGCCGGCCGAGTAGTGATTTTCAATCGCAATAGCTGCCGGCGTTTCCATGGTCAGCACGTTCGCTCAATCTGCCATCATCCTGCTGCGCGAGGGTCTCGAAGCCCTGCTGGTGATCGCGGCGCTCGCCGCCTATCTCGACCGGGCCGGTGCCTCCCGGCGCATATCCTGGCTCTATAGCGGGGCGGTCGCGGCGGTGGCGGCGAGCCTGGTGGCGGCATGGGCGTTCGAGGCGTTCAACAACGGCGCCCACGACGACCGCCTGGAGGCGGCGGTTATTCTGTTTGCCGCGGCGCTGATGCTGTACGTCAGCGGATGGCTGTTCCTGCGGCAGGACCCGCGCGCCTGGCAGGGCTTCCTCAGGAGCAAGGCCGACCAGGCCTTGGCCCGGCAGACCGGCGTTGCCGTCGCAGTCTTGGCCTTCCTTGCGGTCTTTCGCGAGGGCGCCGAAACGGTGCTGTTCATCCATGCGCTGGCGGTAAGCACGGGCGGGTGGAGCGCGGCGCTGCTGGCGGGGCTGGCGGCGGCAGCGGTCGCCTTGGTCGCGTGCTTTTTCGTTATCAACACCCTCGCGCGGCGGTTGCCGCTGCGGGCCCTGTTCATCGTGACCTCCGCCTTCCTGTTCGTCATGGCGATCAAGTTCATCGGCGAAGCAATGCAGGAGCTGCAGGAGCAGCAGGTGGTGCCCTATACCGAGTTCGGCGCGAGCGCCCTGCTCTCGGGCATCGGACTCAATCCGACCCTCGAGGCGGTCGCTGTCCAGCTCCTGGTCATCCTGTTGGCGATCACGACTTTCGCGGTCCTGGATCGGCGTGCCCGCAAGGCTGCGCTAAGCGCGCCGGAACGGGTGCCGGCCGGCGGATGAGCTTTACGGTCCGGTGAGCCGGCCGCGCGCTCAGCCGGCGCGCTGCACGGGCGCGAAGCCTGCCGGGGAGGACGCAGCCTCCGTCGGTCCGAATAGCGCCTCGAACTCGCGCCGCAGCACCCGGTCGACCTCCGGCAAGGCCACCGGCCGGCCGAGATCGACCAGGCTGGTGACGCCGTAGCGCGGATCGGATACCCCGCACGGCACGATGCCGGAAAAGTGCGTGAGGTCGGGATCGACGTTGAGCGCGAGGCCATGCAGGCTCACCCAGCGCCGCAGGCGGATGCCGATGGCCGCGATCTTGTCCTCGCATCCCGGCCCTTTGTCGGGCCGGCGCACCCATACGCCGACGCGGTCCTCGCGCCGCTCGCCGCACACGTCGAAGGCGGCGAGCGTGCGGATGATCCATTCCTCCAGCGTCGCCACGTAGCGCCGCACGTCGGGCCCGCGACGCCTGAGGTCGAGCAGGGTATAGACCACCCGCTGGCCCGGTCCGTGATAGGTGAACTGGCCACCGCGCCCGACACGATGGATCGGAAAGCGCGCCTCGATCAGCTCTCCGGCGCGCGCGCTGGTGCCGGCGGTATAAAGCGGGGGATGCTCGATCAGCCAGACGAGCTCGCGGGCTTCGCCCGCAGCAATAGCCGCAACGCGCGCCTCCATCGCCGCGACCGCCGACTGGTAGGGGGCCATGCCCTCGTCAACGACCCACTCAGCCGCCGGCGCGCCGAGCGGGGGGTGCAGAGCGAGCTTCAGATCGTTCCGGCTGTTAACCAAGCGGTAACCAACCCATGGTCAGGTGCCCAGTCAAGAGGTGACGGATATTGGCGCGCATCGACAACGTTTCACTCGACATCGCCGTCGTGCTCGGCGCGACCACGATGCCCATCCACCAAGTGCTCCGCCTTGGCCGCGGCGCGGTCATCGAGCTTGAATCGACCGCCAACGACGAGGTCCGTATTCTCGCCAACGACCTGCCGATCGCCAAGGGCCAGGTGGTCATAAACGGCAACCGCATCGCGGTCGAGGTCAAGCGCCTGTTGCCACGCGAGGTCGACGTGCGCTGAGGGCAGGCCTTGTCCCCCCACAGGCGATTTGTTACATCGCCTGGGCTGCGGCGCCGGACGGGCGCCCAAATCCCACCTGCGGTCGTGGCGGAACTGGTAGACGCGCTAGCTTGAGGTGCTAGTGAGGCAACTCGTGGAGGTTCGAGTCCTCTCGACCGCACCAATCGCCTGCAGCATTTTCCGGCGAAGTGGGGAATCGAATCGTCTTCGCCGTCATTGCGAGGAGGGCGAAGCCCGACGAAGCAATCCAGAAAGCGAGGATCGCCACGCCCCCTGCGGGGGCTCGCGATGACGGCCCAACTGCCGGAGCGCCTGCATGCCAACCGCGAAACGACTCGAGAAGATCCTGTCGCTTGAAGACTTCGAGCCGGTCGCCCGGCGCGTCCTTCCCCGGAGCATATTCAGCTTTATCGCCGGAGGCGCCGAAACGGACGCCTCGCTGCGCGCCAACCGGCAGGCATTCCTGGACATCGCGTTCAGTCCGCGTGTCTTGGTCGACGTCTCCAAGCGAAGCACAGTAACGCAGTTGTTCGGCAAGAGGTTCGAGGCTCCCTTCGGCATTGCCCCGATGGGAGGAGCAGGGCTTGCCGGCTATCATGCGGACATCGCATTGGCGCGGGCCGCCGCCGCCGCGAACGTCCCGTTTGTGCTGAGCGGCAGCTCGCTGATTGCGCTGGAACGGATCATCAAGGAAAACCCGCAGACTTGGTTTCAAGCCTACTTTTCCGTCGATCGCGGCGAGATCGGCGCGCTGGTCGATCGCGTGGCCGCCGCGAATTACCATACGCTGGTCATCACCGCCGACGTCCCGGTGCCGGGCAATCGAGAACACCTCATTCGCCGCGGCTACACGTCGCCGCTGCGGCCAAACCCTCGCCTTCTCCTGGATGCTTTGAGCCATCCGCGCTGGCTTGTGGGGACCGCGCTTCGCACGCTGCTGACCACCGGCATGCCGCATCATGAGAATTACGGCGCGGATGGGGGCGTCCCGGTCTTTTCGCGCACAGCAACCCGCTCGCATATTCGCGATTCGTTGTCGTGGAAGGACGTTGAATGGGTGCGCGGCCGTTGGAAGGGACATTTGGTGATCAAGGGGATATTGGCCGCAAGCGACGCCCGCACCGCCCGTGAAGTCGGCGCCGATGCCGTCGTCGTCTCCAATCACGGCGGACGACAGCTTGATGGAGCCGTGGCGCCGCTGCGCGTCCTGCCTCGCATTGCGGAAGAGGCGCGCGGGATGTCGGTATTTTATGACAGCGGCATCCGGCGCGGCACGGACGTCATCAAGGCGCTGGCGCTCGGCGCGCATTTTGTCTTTGTGGGCCGACCCTTTCTCTACGCCGCGGCGGTCGCGGGCGCGGCCGGCGTGCTGCGTGCCGTCGATCTTCTGCGCATCGAGGTCGATCGCGATCTCGCCCTGCTCGGATGCCGCAGCATTTCTGAACTGTCCGCGCGGATTATTGAAAGCTCCGGCGCGCCAATGTCCCCGCTTCGGGATCGTCGCGGTGACCCCCTCCCGACCGCGCCCGGTAGGGTCGATCGGCAGGAATGAATACTACAGCCCCATGAATTCAGGCGCGCTCAGCGGCGACTTTGGCAAATCCATAGAGCTCGATCGGGTTGTCGACCAGGATCTGGCGGCGCCTTGTGTCGTCGCAGCCGATCGTGAGCAACCAGTCCAGCAGCTCGCCGGAGTTCGGCATGTTGCCGCCATGTAGGCCGACATGCGGCCAGTCACTCGCCCACAGCAGACGCTGCGGGTGCTCTGCCGCCAGGGTGGCGGCAAACGGAATGAGCTCCGGCCAGGGAAACGCGCCCGTGGACGCCCGGTACATCCCCGAGAGTTTTAGCCACACGCGGCGCGACTCCAAGAGGCTTCGCAGCAGCGTGAAGCCTTCCTGGTCAACGCCGAGCCGCGGGTCCCAGCAATGGCCGGCCAGATGATCGAGGACGACTGGCGCGGCAAGCGTCTCGATCAGCGAGGCGATCAGCCGCAGCTCGTCCAGGCCGGATGGCCATATGGCGATGTGCCATCCGAGCGGGCCGACACGCTCGCCGATGCGCCTTAGCGCATCCCTCGTCACCGCGTAGCCGAAGGCATGCGCGAGCCGCACGCCGCGCACCCCGAGCGAATTGAGACGGGCAAGCTCCGCATCCGACATGGACGGCGCCAACATGACGATTGCGCGCGCCCTGTCGCCGAGCGCTTCAAGAGCGTCGAGCGTGACGCGCTGGTCGGCGCCGTGCGCGGACACGTGCGCGACAACGGCGCGGTCAAGGCGCATGGTGTCGAGCATTGCCACCATGGCGGCAAGCGGGGCCTCGGGCGCGGTATAGGGCCGGTCAGCGGCCAGCGGATACCGCGCATAAGGCCCCAGCACATGCAGGTGGCAGTCGCATGCGCCGCGCGGAACTTCAAACGAGGCCGCGGTCGGTGGCGGCGCTCCTGGGCAAGGCCGCGTCATGCAACTCGTCGCTGTCGCAACAGAAGACACCGCCCGCGGTTCTCGCGGCTGTGCCAGCCTTAGCGTCGGCAAGGGTCGAGTCAAGCGCCCGTTGCTCGCCGTCCCACGCGCCGTGCCGAGGGCGTGCTGTTTGCCGGGTTTCGTTTGCCACCTCGGAATGCCGGGCGTAAAAGCGGGCGACTTCCTCGTCCACGAGAATCGGCATGCTCGACGAAAAGAATAACACCGTCGCGTTGGTCGATGCTCTCGACCTGCGCGACAACGAAGGCGCGATCCGGCGAGAATACGTCGAGCGCGTCGTCGCGGCGATCGACACCGCCGATGCTGCCGCACTGCGTACGCTCGTCGGCACGCTTCACGAGGCCGACGCCGGCGACCTGCTGGAAGCCCTCGACACCGACTATCGGCCGCGCCTCGTCGCCCTGATGGGCCGCGATTTCGACTTCACCGCGCTGACCGAAGTCGATGATACCGTCCGCGAGGAAATTCTCGATGAATTGGCGCCCGAGACCGTCGCCGAGGGCGTGCGGGAGCTCGACAGCGACGACGCCGTCCGCATCCTCGAGGACCTGCCCAAGGAAGAGCAGGCGGAAATCCTCGAGCAGCTCCCTTCAGGCGAGCGCTTGGCGCTTCGCCGCGGGCTCGACTACCCGGCCGAATCCGCCGGCCGGCGCATGCAGGACGAGTTCATCGCCGTGCCGCCGACGTGGACCGTCGGAAAGGCCATCGACTACCTGCGTGAGACCGCCGATCTGCCGGACCGCTTCTATGAACTCTATGTGGTGGATCAGTTCTATCGCCTGCTCGGGGTGGTGTCGCTCGACCGGCTTTTGCGCACGAAACGGCCGGTTCCGGTCTCCGATCTGATGGATGCGCAGCGGCACCGCGTGCGCGCCACCGAGGACCAGGAGGAGGTGGCGCGCATGTTCGAGCGCTACAATCTCATCGCCGCGCCGGTCGTTGACACCGACGATCGCCTGGTCGGCGTCATCACCTTCGACGACATCGTCGATGTGATCGAGCAGGAGGCCGAGGAGGACATCAAGGCGCTGGGCGGCGTCGCCGGCGACGAGGAACTGTCGGACTCGGTGTGGACCATCGCCAAGAGCCGCTTTCCATGGCTGTTCGCCAACCTGCTCACCGCATTGCTCGCCTCCTGGGTGATCCGCCAGTTCGAGAGCTCGCTGCAGCAGATGGTAGCGCTGGCCGTGCTGATGCCGATCGTCGCCAGCATGGGCGGCAATGCCGGCACCCAGACGATGACGGTCGCGGTGCGCGCGCTCGCCACCCACGAACTCGGCCGGGTCAATGCCTGGCGCGTGATCCGGCGCGAGGCGATGGTCGGCATGCTCAACGGGCTCAGTTTTGCGCTGATCATGGGCACGGTCGCCGCCACCTGGTTCAACGTGACCGATCTCGGCTTGGTCATCGGGCTCGCCATGGTGACGGTCCTGGCAGCCGCCGCGCTCGGCGGGATTCTCGTCCCCCTCATCCTGATCCGCCTCGGCGTCGATCCCGCCCTGTCGTCCGGACCGTTCGTCACGACGATCACGGACGTCGTGGGGTTCTTCTCGTTTCTGGGTATCGCCACGCTGTGGTTCGGATTGAATTGACGAGCCGCGTGATGGGTCCCCCGCCGCTCAGGCAGCGGTTGCACGCGCCAGCGCATCGGCGCCCGACATCGGTCGGTTGAGCGGCAGGGTGGCGAAGTTCGCCTCGCCGGCGAGAGCCTCGGTGAGCAGCCGATGATAATGGCGCCGCGTCACCTCGATCGCGCCGAAGCTCACCAGATGGGCGGTCACGAACTGCGCATCGAGCAGGCGAAATCCGCCCGCCTTCAGCCGTGCGACGAGATGCACAAGCGCGACCTTGGACGCATCACGCGCATGATGAAACATGCTTTCGCCGAAGAAGGTCGCGCCGAGGCTCACCCCGTAGAGCCCGCCGACGAGCGCGCCGCCGTCGTAGACCTCGACCGTATGGCAGTGGCCGATCTCGTAGAGGCCGCGGTAGAGCCGGCGGATGCGCTTGTTGATCCAGGTATTCGACCGGCCGGGCCTGGCCTCGGCGCAGCCCTCGAGCACGCCGTCGAAATCGCGGTCGGCAAGGACGGTGTAGCGATCGGCCTGCACCGTGCGCCGCAGTCGCCGCGGCACGTGGAAGGTGCCGAGCGGGATGATTCCGCGCATCTCCGGATCGATCCAGTAGAGCGCGGGATCGTCGGCGCTCTCGGCCATCGGGAAAATGCCGCAGGCATAGGCCTTCAGCAGCACCTCCGGTGTGATCTCGATGGTCGCGTTTTCCTTGCTGGCCATGGCAACCACTTCTGCGTGCCGCCGGGACGATCATTACTTGTACTGGAAAATATTGATCGGCAGCAATGTGGTTCAAGCTGGGAGCCGGATCAGCCCACGCGCTGCCGCCGACCGGCGGGCCGTCAGGAGGCGCGGCCGGGCAGCGGCAGCGGCTGATCTGAAAGCATTGCCTGGATGACCTGCCGGGTTGTCTGCGGATTGAGCCGATGCTGGCGCGCAAGCTCCTGGCAGTCCGCTGCGATCGTGTCGACGTCCTGCATCATCTTGAACCGCTTGTAGCCATCGTCGCGGCGAAGCCCCATGCTCTCGCCGACGATCTCCAGCACATTCATGATGCGGAATGGATGGTCGCGCTCGTGGGCGCACAGATGGCGGTGATCGAAATGATAGACCGTCAGCAGCGCATCAATGCCGGCGGCCTGTGCGGCGTCAAGTTCGTTGCGGTGGAGTTCGCGCTGGTAGGCGGGCAGCGCGGCCGCCAGGCCGACGGCGGGCTGGCCAAGCTCGACCAGCGTGACGCCGGGAACGGCGTGCAGGATGCTTTCAGCGGCCTCGACCACGCCGACAACGCTCGGATGACGGTGGAGCGCAACCCGCATCTCCACCCGCTTGCGCAGGAGCGGGCGCAAGCGATCGAGATTGCGGCCGAGAAACAGCATGAACGGCGTCATCTCGAACGGCCGCGCGCCGCGCAATCGCTCGACCGTCGGCAACGTCACCTCGGTGAACTGCATATGGCAACCGGCGCACCACGACACTACCTGGCCGGATCCGCTCGCCGCGATCTTGTCGACCGCTGCCAGCGCCACTCGGCCGGCGATCTCGACATCGCCGGCGCGCAGTTGCAGCACGCCGCAGCAATGAGTGGGGCCGCCCATGACCTGATAGACGATCCCCAGCGCGTCCATGATATCCAGCGCGAGCAGGGCGATATGCGGCGTCTGGAGCACGTTGCATCCGATGTAGAAGACGAAGTCGGGCGGCTCCGCCCGCGCGCGTTGGCCCTTGATGTCGCCGCTGGTTTCCTGGCCAAGCCGTTGCAGCAGCGCGTCGTCGAGCTGCATGCGCGCGAGGTGGGTCACGTCCCGCGTCACGCGGCGGAAATTCTCAATACCTCGCCGGCGCCTGTCCGCTGCGTCGTCCCCGCTGTGCGCCATCGCCACGCGCGCCATGGCGAGGAGAAAGCGCGGATTGACGCCGACCTCGCAGGCCTTGATGCACTCCCCGCTCGCAGCGCACGCGCGCGCCCATTGACGCGCCGCATCAAGCCCCTCGCTTGCGCGCAGGATGTCGATGATGCCGTCGATGACCGCGCGCGGGGCAGCGGTGACGCCAGCGGGAGTCGTGATCGGGCAAGCCTCGACGCATTTGCCGCAGCGGGTGCAGGCATCGAGCATCGCCTCGGTGCGCGCGATCAAGGCGGCTTCGAATGTGTCGCTCATGGCGCCTCTCGACCGCCGTCGGCGGCGACAAGACGGCTAATCCTAGTGCCGCGGGCGGGCCGATTGAACCCTGTGCTTCGGCCCATGATGCGCGGTCGCCCCGTCAGTCGATGACCGCGATACCCTGAATCTCGATCATCATCGCTGGTTCGGCAAAGCCGCTCACCGTGATCGCGGCGCTGGCAGGAAAGTCCTGGCCGAAAATCTCGGTGCGCAGTTCCGGCATGCGGGCCGTGTAGCGCGCGTCGATGAGAAACACCGTGATCGACACGATGTCGCGCAAGGCTGCACCGGCCTCGGCCAACGTCTTCTCGATGTTGCGAAAGGTCTGCCGGCACTGCGCATCGAAATCGCCGGCGAGCGAGCGGCCGCTGTCGTCGACATGGCCGCCATGCCCGGCGATCCAGATGATCGTGTTTGCGCCCGCCGTGATGACAGCGGGCGAGAACGCCCATTTTTGCTGCCACGTCCCTCGAACGAAAGATTTTTGCACGGCCGGCATCCCCTGTCAGTCGAAACGGCTGGACCCTTTTCCAAGAATATAGGCCAAGAAGCCGGAGCAGGTCGATGCCCCGCTTCGGCGCTGCGACAAAATCTATTTTCTGGCACGCCGCCGCCGACGGGGCCACGGCGCCGACGCCGCGCGATCCGTGCGCGGCCTATGGCTCGATCCCGCCGCTCGCCAGGAACTGCTCGAGCCAATGGATGTGGTAATCGCCGTCGAGCACGTTGCGGTCGCGCACGAGCGCGCGAAACAGCGGCAGGGTCGTCTCCACCCCGTCGATCACGAACTCGTCAAGCACGCGCTTGAGCCGCATCAGGCATTCGCCGCGCGACTTGCCGTGCACGATCAGCTTGCCGAGCAGAGAGTCATAGTAGGGCGAGATGGTGTAGCCCTGGTAGACCGCCGAATCGATGCGCACGCCCATGCCGCCGGGCGGGTGATAGTGCACGATGCGGCCGGGGGAGGGGCGGAAAGAGACCGGGTTCTCGGCGTTGATGCGGCATTCGATGGCGTGGCCGTGAAACTTCACGTCCTTCTGCTCGATGGCGAGATCGGCGCCGTCGGCGAGGCGGATCTGCTCGAGAACCAGGTCGATGTCGGTGATCATTTCGGTCACCGGGTGCTCGACCTGGATGCGCGTGTTCATCTCGATGAAGGCGAAGCGGCCGTCCTCGTAAAGGAACTCGACCGTCCCCACGCTGAGGTAATTGATCTGGCGCATCGCGCTGGCGACGATCTCGCCGATCTCGCTGCGGGCGGCGGCGTTGAGCGCAGGGGAGGGGGCTTCCTCCATGATCTTTTGGTGGCGGCGCTGCAGCGAGCAGTCGCGCTCGCCGAGATGGATGGCGCGTCCGCGCCCATCGCCGAGCACCTGGATTTCGATGTGGCGCGGCCTCTCCAGATACTTCTCGATATAGACCGTGTCGTCGCCGAACGCGGCCTTGGCTTCCGCGCGCGCGATCGCGAGCACCGCCATCAGTTCCGCCTCGGCGCGCGCCACCTTCATGCCGCGCCCGCCGCCGCCGGCCGCCGCCTTGACCATGACTGGAAACCCGATCTCGCCGGCGGCCGCGCGCGCGTCGTCATCGGAGCTCACGCCGCCCTCAGAACCCGGCACCACCGGAATGCCGAGGCGCTTGGCGGTGCGCTTGGCCTCGATCTTGTCGCCCATGAGGCGGATGTGCTCGGGCTTGGGGCCGATGAAGTGGATGCCGTGTTCGGCCAGGATTTCGGCGAAGCGGGCGTTCTCAGACAAGAATCCGTAGCCGGGATGGACCGCGTCGGCGCCGGTGATTTCGCAAGCCGCGAGCAGGGCGGGCACGTTAAGGTAGGAGTCCTTGGCGGGCGGCGGGCCGATGCAGACGCTCTCGTCGGCGAGCCGCACGTGCATGGCGTCGGCGTCCGCGGTCGAATGCACGGCGACCGCCGGAATGCCGAGCTCCTTGCAGGCGCGCAGCACCCTTAGCGCGATCTCGCCGCGGTTGGCGATCAGGATCTTCTCAAACATCGCCGTGGGCGCATCTCAACCCGTCTTGGCCGCGAATGGCTTGCACCGCCGCGCGCGCGCGGATGGCCCCCCGCCGGGCGGGCGTGCTGGGCTGGAATGGAGAACCATGGCGCGGCCTTACTCGATGATGAGCAGCGGCTCGCCGAACTCGACGGGCTGCGCGTCCTCGAACAGGATCTGCGTCACGGTGCCGGAGCGCGGGGCCGGAATCTGATTCATGGTCTTCATCGCCTCGATGATCAGCAGCGTATCGCCGGCGGCCACCATGCTGCCGATTTCGATGAAGGGCTTGGCGCCGGGCTCGGACGCGCGATAGGCGGTGCCGACCATCGGCGAGACGACGAGGCCCGGATGCTTGGTAGGGTCGAGCACGAGCGGGGCCTCGATCGGGGCGGCGAGCGGCGTTTCGACGAATGCCGAGGGAACGAATGTGGTAGGCGCCGGCGCCAGCGCCTGCTGGCGCACGACGCGCACGCGCACGCCGCCGCGCTCGACCTCGATCTCCGTCAGCCCAGTTTCCTCAATGAGATTTGCCAGCGAACGCACCATCTCGGCGTAGTCGCCATCGCCGTCGGCCGCCGGCCGTTTCGGATCACCGGCCACGGGATCAGGCCTTGATCATCGATGCAAGCCCGGCGATCGCGAGGGCGTAGCCCTCGATCCCGAACCCGCACAGCACGGCTTTTGCGGCCTTCGACACATAGGAGCGCGACCGGAATTCCTCTCGCGCGTGGATGTTGGAGAGGTGGACCTCGACCACGGGAAGCTCGCAGGCGATGATCGCGTCGAGGATGGCGATCGAGGTATGCGTGAAGGCGCCGGGATTGATCACGATGCCCGCGGCCTTGTTGCGGCGCGCTTCCTGGATCCAATCGACGAGTTCGCCTTCGTGGTTGGACTGGCGAAACTCGACCGCAAAACCGTGGTCGTGGGCGCGCGCGCGGCACAGCTTCTCGACATCGGCGAGCGTGTGGTGGCCGTAGATGTGCGGCTCGCGCGTCCCGAGCAGGTTCAGATTGGGTCCGTTGAGGACGTAGATGGTTGCTGGCATGACCGTCCGGCGGATGCGCGGCGCGACCGCGCGTTTATACGGGCCTCTCCGGGGGAGGGGAAGCCTTGCGCTGTCGTTGCAGGCGAGCCCGCGCCCAGGCGCTGGCCGACATGATGGATCTGATGAAGACCGACCGCAAGCTGCGGATCGTGCTGAAGGAATTTCCGGTGCTCGGTCAGGGCTCGGTCGAGGC
>DATBWJ010000221.1:0-7641 GCA_036514935.1 Xanthobacteraceae bacterium | reverse complement strand
CGCGGGCGCGCCAGGCTTCCGGCGCCCGCGCATAGTGATGCAGGAACGACAGCGGCAGCGCGAGCCGGTCGGGATCGGCGCCCTCGAGGCTGGCGCAACCGATCATGACGTCGAGGCGGTGATGGAGGACATAGGTCCACACGCCGTGCCAAAGCAGTTCGACAGTTCGCCGGTTGCGATAGGCCGGCAGCACGCAGGAGCGGCCGAGCTCGAGAAACGTGCGCTCGCGATGGCGCGCGACCAGCGCGGCGATGTCGAACTCGCCAGCGCTGTAGAAGCCGCCGGCCCGCTCGGCGACGTGCTGGCGCAGCAGCCGGTAGGTTCCCACGATCGCCGGCCGGCGCGCCCGGCCTTGCGGGGCGGCGTGATCGAGCACGACCAGGTGGTCGCAAATGGCGTCGAACGGGTCGATGTCGCGGCGCGCGATCAGCGTGGCGGCGTCGGCAATCGCCGACATTTCCTGGTAGAACACGCGGTAGCGCAGCCGCTGGGCGCGCCGCACCTCGGCGGCGGTGCGCGCGAGGCGCGCCTCCAAGGTGCCGAGCCGGCCGAGGGTCGCCTGATGCGACATCGGATCGCGGCGGCGAAGCCCGCTGCCGGCGAGCGCGGAGATGCGCCTGGGCGCGAGCGGCATGCGCCAGCGCTCGATAAGCGACTTCGCAGGGCCCAGCATGAAGCTCAGCCTTTGTTGCCGGCCGTGGGCAGCGCATGCACGAATCGCCGCCCCCGTGCCTAGGGCGTCTACAGCATGCGCCGGGCACGGAATTGTGACAACGGCCGGCTTTAGGCGGCCAGCGAGGCGGATTTTGCCGTCAGCGCCTCGATCAGCCGGTCGCGGTCGAGCGGCTTGACCAAGAACCCGTCCATGCCGGCGGCCAGGCACGCCTCGCGGTCCTCGCTGGTGACGTTGGCGGTGAGCGCAATGATGCGCGTGCGGGGCGCGCCGGTCTCCGCCTCGATCGCGCGGATGCGACTTGTCGCAGCAAGCCCGTCGATGCCGGGCATGTGCAGGTCCATCAGCACGAGATCATAGGGCCGGCCGGCGGCACCTGCGGCAAGGAAGGATTCCACCGCATCGGCGCCGGTCATGGCGATGGTCGGCTGATGACCGAGGCGGGCGAGCAGGGCGCGCGCGAGCAGGGCGTTGATCTCGTTGTCCTCCGCGACCAGGATCGACAGGCTGCCAGTTCCGGCCTCGCCGCCGGCCTCGTGCGCCGCCTCCGGGGGCTCGCAGGCATCAGGCTCGGCCCCGAAGCGGGCGGCGAGCGAGGCCGCCCGCACCGGCTTGACGAGATAGCCGGTAAACCCGGCCTCCTTGAGCGCCGCAAGCTCGTTGCGGGTCTGCGGCGTCAGCAGCACGAGCCGGAGTCGGGTCGTGGCTGGACAGGCCCGCACCAGCTCGGCAGCATCGCCGAGCGCGTGGTCCACGATCAGCGCGTCCCACCCCTCCTCAGCGAGCGCGGACAGCGCGCCGGAAGGCTCGGCCACGACGCAGGCGCGGGCTCCCCACGCCGTCAGGCGCCTGGCGAGCAGGTGAGCCTCGATCTGGGTCGGCGCCACGATGAGCACGCGGGTGCCGGCAAGATTGGGCGCGGACGCGGGCTTGGCGTCCTCCGTACGCGGCAGCGCGACGGTGAACGAAAATGTCGAGCCGACGCCCGGCGCGCTCGTCATGGCGATCCGCCCGCCCATGCGATCGGCAAGGCGTTTCGAGATCGCCAAGCCGAGACCGGTCCCGCCGAATTTTCGGGTTGGTCCGCCGTCGGCCTGTTCGAACTCCTCGAAAATGCGGGTCTGTGCCTCGGGCGCGATCCCAATGCCGCTGTCGCGCACGGCGAAGGCGATCTCGGCCGGCAGGCTGCCCGGCTCGACCGTGATGGAGACCCCGCCCTTCTCAGTGAACTTCACGGCATTGCCGGCAAGGTTGAGGAGAATCTGCCGCACGCGCGCGGCGTCGCCCACCACCCGTCTGGGAACCTGCTCATCGATGAACGAGGCGATTTCGATCGACTTCACGTGGGCGCGCGGGCTCAACAGCTCGACGACGTCCTCGACCAGCGGTTCGATGTCGAAGGGTCGTCGGTCGAGATCGAGCTTGCCGGCCTCGATCTTGGAGAAGTCGAGGATTTCCTCGATCAGCGACAGCAGCGTGTCGCCCGAGGACTGGATTGCCTTGACGTAGGTCGTCTGCTCGGGCGTGAGCGTGGTCTCGCGCAGCATTCCGGCCATGCCGAGGATGCCGTTCAGCGGCGTGCGGATTTCGTGGGAGACCATGGCGAGGAAACGGCTCTTGGCGCGGTTGGCCGCGTCGGCCTGGTCACGGGCCTCGGCGAGCGCCTGCTCCGTGAGCGCGCGGTCGGTGACGTCGCGGCCGACGCTCTGCGTTTCCGTGCGGTCGCTGCCATACGAGCGCACGGAGACCTCGTGCCAGGATATCCAGCGCGGACCGCTCGTCGTGTCGATCTTCTGGTCGCGCGCGCGCGTGCCATCGGGCAGGAGCGCGGCCTGGCGGTCCTCCAGCACGCTCAGCACGAAGGTGCTGCCGATCAGGGCGTCGCGGGGACGGCCGGCAAGCGCGCAGAACGCGTCGTTGGCATAGGTGATGCGGCCTTCGCCGTCGCGACGCACGATCACGTCCCCTTGCGCCTCGATGAGGCTCTTGGTGCGTTCCTCGGCCTCGCGCAACTCCCACTGACGATCGGACAGGCTTTCCACGCAGGCTTCCAGCCGATCGATCTCCTCGCGCAACAGCCGGTTCTTGCGCACCAGCGGCGCCAGCGCTCCGCACGCGGCCGCCGTCAGCGCGGTGGCCAGCGTCGCCAGCAGCAGCACGTCGGACCCCTTGGTGCTGGCCGCATGGAGCACGAACATGAGGTAGACGAGCGTCGCGGTCATCACGCCGATGGCGAGCGCCACGCGCACGAAAATCTGTCGCGCCAGGCGATCGAACGCCGCGCGGACCCGGCTCGATCCTGTGATCCTGGGCCGGATGGACATTGGTGGATGTGCGTTCCTGTCTTCGACCCCGACACTTCGCCGCGCGGGCGACGGCGGTCGGGCGACGCGCAGGATTGTATGCCGGGGGTTTGACATTGGTTTCTCGCGACTGCGAAACAAACGGGTTCGGGGCGCAGGGTTGACGAAACGTAAAGGCGCGCAGCGGGCGGGCGGGAGGTTGTAAAACACCCGAGCGCGCGCGGCGGTAACGGAAAAACAGCAAACACCTGCTACAGCGTGCAGCCGGGGAAAGGGCTGGCGGCATGCACATGTCCGGCGCGCGCCTGCTCGGTGCCGAGTATGGGCGGATCATTGCGTTCGGCGGCGTCATCTGCGTCGCCGCGACGGCGGTCGCGCTCGTCCTGTCGGCCGAACTGGTCGCGCTCGGCGTGTCAACGACGGTGGTGTCGCTGATCGGCGTGGCGATCGTGGTCGCAACCGCCGACCGGCGCTGGGGCCGCAAGCTCCTCGAACAGGATCGCAAGCTCTCCGTCGCCCTGAACCACATGCATCAGGGCCTCTGCATGTTTGATTCGCAGGCGCGTCTCGTCGTCTGCAACGAGCGCTACCTGCAGATGTACGGCCTGTCGCCCGAAGTGGTGAAGCCCGGATGCAACTTGCGCGACCTGCTTCTTCATCGCAAGGCGGCGGGCGTGTTCAACCGCGATCCGGACGCCTACTGCGCCGATCTCCGCCAGCAGATCGCGAGTCATAAGACCAGCAAACGGATGATCGAACTGCGCGACGGCCGCGTGATCGAACTCGTCAACCAGCCGATTGCAGGGGGCGGATGGGTCGCGACCCACAACGACATCACCGAGCAGCGGCGCCGCGAGAAGGAGCTTGCCGGGACCCGGCATTTCCTCGATTTGGTGATCGACAACGTGCCAGCCGCAATCGTCGTCAAGGACGCCCGCGAGTTCAAATATGTCCTGATCAACCGGCAAGGCGAGGCGCTCTATGGCCTTCCGCGCGAGCGCATGATCGGCAAGACAACCCACGAGCTGTTCCCCAAGGCGGCCGAGGAATTCATCGCGGCGCGCGACCGCCAACTGGTCGAGACCAAGCGGCCGCAGGTGTTCAGCGAGTATCATTTCGACACGCCCCATCGCGGCAGGATCGTCACCACGTCGAGGCGCCTGCCGATCCTCGATGACAGGGGCGAGCCGCAATACCTCCTGGCGGTCATTCAGGACGTGACCGAGCAGAAGCAGGCCGAGGCGAAGATCGCCTACCTCGCGCACCATGACGCGCTGACTGATCTGCCCAACCGCGTCGGCTTCGGCGAGTTCTTCGCCGTCGCTCTCGATCGCGCTGGCGCGTCCGGCGGCCATGTCGCTGTCCTGTGCATCGACATCGACCGTTTCAAGGAGATCAATGACGTCTTCGGCCACGCGATAGGCGACACCCTGCTTGGCGCGGTGACGAGGCGCCTGCGGACGGTTGCCGGCGATGCGTTCTTCGCGCGGCTCGACGGCGACGAGTTTGGCCTGATCATCTCCGACAACCAGTTGCCGACGAGCGCCGCCAAGCTTGCCGATCGCCTCGTCGCCGCCATCGCCGAGGAGTTCGTCATCGAGGGGCGGCGGCTGCAGATCAACCTCAGCATCGGCGTCGCGCTCTATCCCGGCGACGGCACCTGTCCGGCCGCGCTCCTCGCCAACGCGGAGGCGGCGCTCTACCGGGCCAAGGCCGGCGGGTGCGGCTCGATCCGCTTCTTCGAGGCTGAGATGGACGAGCGGCTGCGGGAGCGACGCGCGCTGGCGCATGATCTGCGCTCGGCGCTTGCCCGCGGCGAGTTCACGCTGCACTACCAGCCGCAGGCGCAGATTGCGGGGAAAATCGTGGGGTTCGAGGCGCTCGTGCGCTGGCAGCATCCCGTGCACGGGATCATCGGCCCGAAGGTCTTCATTCCGCTGGCCGAGGAGAGCGGGCTCATTCTCGAACTGGGCGAATGGATCTTGCGCGAAGCCTGCCGCGAGGCGGCGTCCTGGCCAAAGCCGCTACGCGTCGCTGTCAACGTGTCGCCGGTTCAGTTTCGTCACGGCGACCTGGTCCGCATCGTGCAATCGGCGCTGCTTGACACCAAGCTGGCGCCCGCTCGGCTCGATCTGGAAATCACCGAGAGCGTGCTGGTCGACGATGCCGCGCGCGCGGTCTCGATGTTGCGCCGCCTCAAGGGCCTGGGCGTGCAGATCGTCATGGACGACTTCGGGACCGGATATTCCTCGCTGCAGAACCTGCAGTCGTTCTCCTTCGACAAGCTCAAGATCGACCGTTCGTTCATCTCGAACCTGGAGACCAACAAGCAGTCCGCGACCATCGTGCGCGCGGTGATCGGGCTTGGACGCGGCCTCGATCTGCCGATCGTGGCGGAAGGGGTCGAGACGCAGGCCCAGCTTGCCTTCCTGGCGGCCGAGGCGTGCGACGAGGTGCAAGGATTTCTCGTCGGCCGGCCGCAGCCGATCGACGCCTACGCCGACGCGGTTGGCCGGCGACCGCCGCGCCGCAGGAGCGCGGTCAATTGACCGCCTGCCGCGCCTCGCGGCGGCGCGCAAGACGCCGCTCGGTGAAATAGGCGCCTTGAGGGCGAGCGCGGCGCAGCTTAAGAGAGCCCACAGGCCTTCTCAGGCCGCGCGCCGGACCTCGTCGGTCAGCGCGCGGTAGGACAGCGCCTCGGCGAGATGCACGCGGGCGACCTTGTCGACCCCGTCGAGATCGGCGAGCGTGCGCGCCACCCGCAGCACCCGGTGGTAGCCGCGCGCGGACAGCCGCATGGCGTCGGCGGCGTCGCGGATGAGGGCAAGCCCGGTGCCCTCCGGCTTGGCCACGTTTTCCAGCACCGACGCGCTGACCTCGGCATTGGTGCGCATGTTCGCCAGGCCGAGGCGCGCATAGCGCTCGGCCTGTATTTCCCGGGCGCGGGCGACCCTCCCAGAAATCTCGCGGCTGCCTTCCGCCGGCGGCGGCAGGATCAGATCGGCTGCGGTGACGGCCGGCACTTCGATCGTGAGGTCGATGCGGTCCAGCAGCGGTCCCGAAATGCGCGCCTGGTACTCGGCGGCGCAGCGGGCGTTCGGCCCGCGCTTGCAGGCAAAGCCCGGCTCGTTTGCCCGCCCGCACCGGCACGGGTTCATGGCGGCAACCAGCATGAAGCGCGCGGGATAGGTGACGCGGTGGTTGGCGCGCGCGATGGCGACTTCCCGGCTCTCCAGCGGCTGGCGCAGCGAATCGAGCACGCGCGGCTCGAACTCGGGAAATTCGTCAAGGAACAACACGCCGCAATGGGCGAGCGAGACTTCGCCCGGCCGGGCGTGCAGGCCGCCGCCCACCAAAGCGGGCATGCTGGCGGAATGGTGCGGCGCGCGGAACGGCCGCCGATTGGTGAGGGCGCCGCCTTCCAGCACGCCGGCGACGGAAGCGATCATCGAGACTTCGAGCAGCTCGGCCGGCGAGAGCGGCGGCAGGATCGATGGCAGCCGCGCCGCCAGCATGGACTTGCCGGCGCCGGCCGGCCCCGACATCAGCAGGTTATGGCCGCCGGCGGCGGCCACTTCGAGGGCGCGCTTGGCACTTTCTTGGCCCTTGATGTCGGCGAGATCGAGGGCGGTGCCGTCGAACTCGCGGACCTTCGGCTGCGGCCGCGACAGCACCTGCGTGCCCTTGAAATGGTTGGCGAGCTGGATGAGGGAGGCGGCCGCCACGATCTCCATCTCGGGGCTTGCCCAGGCGGCCTCCGGCCCGCAGGCGGCCGGGCAGATCAGGCCGTCGCCGCGGGCGTTGGCGCCGATGGCGGCGGGCAGCACGCCGGCGACGGCGGCAATCGATCCGTCAAGGCCAAGCTCGCCGAGCACGGTGAAGCCCGACAGGGCGTCGGAGGGGATTGCGCTGATCGCCGCCATCAGGCCGAGCGCAATCGGCAGGTCGTAGTGGCTGCCTTCCTTGGGCACGTCAGCGGGGGCAAGGTTGACGGTGATGCGGCGCGCCGGCAACGCCAGGCCGGAGGCGACGAGGGCGGCGCGCACGCGCTCGCGCGCTTCCGACACGGCCTTGTCCGGCAGCCCGACGACGTTGAAAGCGGGCAAGCCGGGCGCGACCTGCACCTGGACATCGACGGGGAGGGCCTCGATGCCCTCAAACGCGACCGTCGAAACGCGCTGGACCATGGCCGCCCCGCCCATGCTGCCGCACAGACTAGCGCACGGGCCAAGAAAGGCAAGAACATTCAGCGAACATTGGACGGCTCGGGCGTCGGGGCGGTGGACTTGGCGGGGGGGCTGCTGGCGGCCGCTTGCGCGCGCTCAAGCCATTTGCGCAGCAAGAGGTCGGCGGGATCAAGCGCCACCGCCCGTTCGGCCAGCGCGGCGAGCGCCTTTGCCGCCCCCACGCGCCGCGTGATGCGGATGGCGGCGATCAACAGGCGCAGATTGTCCGGCCAGCGCACGAGCCCAGCCTGCGCGGTCTCAAGCGCGCGCCGCGGCTGCTTGGTGAGGAAATACATCATTGCCAGATGCGCCGTGCTCTCCGGCGTCGGGGCGCGCGCGACCTCGCGCTCGATAAGTAAACGCTGACGCGCAAGCGCAAGTGGTACACGGCTTGTATCTATGGTAATCCAGCGTCTACCATATTCTTCTGCTACAGAGC
>DATBWJ010000220.1:0-7278 GCA_036514935.1 Xanthobacteraceae bacterium | reverse complement strand
CCGCCACCCGCTACGATCCCCTCTTCGACGGCGGCCTTGGTTGCATGCATCGCGTCCTCGACTCGAGCCTTCTTCTCCTTCATTTCGACTTCGGTTGCCGCACCCACGCGCAGCACGGCCACACCGCCGACCAGCTTGGCGAGGCGTTCCTGCAACTTCTCGCGATCGTAGTCGGAGGTGGTCTCCTCGATCTGGGCCTTGATCTGGCTGATGCGCGCCTCGATATCGGCCTTCTTGCCGGCCCCTCCGACGATCGTGGTGTTCTCCTTGTCGATCGTCACCTTCTTGGCGCGGCCGAGCATGGCGAGCGTGACGTTTTCGAGCTTGATGCCGAGGTCCTCCGAGATCGCCTGGCCGGCCGTCAGGATCGCGATGTCCTGCAGCATGGCCTTGCGGCGATCGCCGAAGCCGGGGGCCTTCACCGCGGCGACCTTCAGCCCGCCGCGCAGCTTGTTGACCACCAGCGTTGCCAGCGCCTCGCCCTCGACGTCCTCGGCGATGAGCAAGAGCGGCTTGCCCGTCTGCACCACCGCCTCGAGCAGCGGGAGCAACTCGTTGAGCGCGGAGAGCTTCTTCTCGTAGACGAGGATATAGGGGTCCTCCATCTCGACCCGCATCTTGTCGGCGTTGGTGATGAAGTACGGCGAGATATAGCCGCGATCGAACTGCATGCCTTCGACCACGTCGAGTTCGGTCTCCAGCGACTTGGCTTCCTCGACCGTGATCACGCCCTCGTTGCCGACCTTCTTCATGGCATCGGCGAGGAAACGGCCGATCTCGATGTCGCCGTTGGCCGAGATGGTGGCGACCTGGGCGATCTCCTCGTTCGAGGTCACCTTCTTGGAGTTCTTCCTGAGGTCGTCGATGACGGCCTGCACCGCGAGATCGACGCCGCGCTTGAGATCCATCGGGTTCATGCCGGCGGCGACGGCCTTGGTGCCTTCGCGCACGATCGAGGCGGCGAGCACGGTCGCGGTGGTGGTGCCGTCGCCGGCGACATCGGAGGTCTTGGAGGCGACCTCGCGTACCATCTGCGCGCCCATGTTCTCGAACCTGTCCTCGAGCTCGATCTCCTTGGCGACGGTGACGCCGTCCTTGGTGATGCGCGGCGCTCCGTAGCTTTTCTCGAGCACGACGTTGCGGCCCTTGGGGCCGAGCGTCACCCTCACGGCGTTGGCGAGAATGTCGACGCCGCGCAGCATTTTTTCGCGCGCTTCGACTGAGAATTTGACGTCTTTGGCAGCCATTGATTGAGTCTCCGGGCTGAGAAATGTGGGTGGGTGGTGGTATGAGGCGGCCTAGGCGGCCTTCTTCTTGGAGGCGGTTTCCTCGATCACCCCCATGATGTCGCTTTCCTTCATGATCAGGTATTCGATGCCGTCGATCTTGACCTCGGTGCCGGACCATTTCCCGAACAGCACGCGGTCGCCGGCCTTGACCTCCATCGGAATGAGCTTGCCGCTCTCGTCGCGGCCGCCGGGCCCGACGGCGATCGCTTCGCCCTCTTGCGGCTTCTCCTTGGCGGTGTCGGGAAGAATGATGCCACCGGTGGTCTTCTCCTCGGCTTCGATGCGCTTGACGACGACGCGGTCGTGAAGCGGGCGGAACTTCATGGTGATCCTCCTGACTGACGATCAGAATATGTTGCGATGCAGCGCCCCGGCGGGATGCCCCCAGGTCGCCCGCCGGCGACATAGGCGTGGTTCATCCGCGCGCAAGAGGGCGCCGCAAGATTTTTAGCACTCAACGGCGAGGAGTGCTACCAGATTTACTAACCTTTTGGCGGATCACTCAAAATGGCACTTGCCCGGGGTGGTCGGCGCGCGCCCGGGCCGCGCTACGCGCTTGTCAGCAATCCTTCCGCGATGCTGCTAATGCGTTGAAATTAAACATTAAATGACAATTTGGGGGTTGCATTCCGCAGTCCGGCTATCCCACATTCGTCGGCAAGGACGAGGAACCGCCATGGTCTGCGCAGACTTCCGCCGCCAGCTCGAAGGCTACGGGCTGACGACCGCCCATATCCTCTACCGCCGGCCCGACCGGCTGTGGCTGCTCCAATCCTACGTGTGGCAGAACTACGACCTGTGGCCGGAATTCCCCGAACTCGTGCGCTTTCTCGAATTCTGGCGGTCTGAACTCGACGGCCCGTTGCATTCGGTCACCGTCGCGCACACCAAGCTCATCGCTCCCGCCGAGATCCGCGCCGTCGACGGCGTCATCCGCCTGCACTGACGGCGGGGGCTTCTGGCTGGCGAGCGCGATCACGGCGTCGACATGGCTCACATCCGCTTCGCCTTCGGCAAAGTGGTCCTCGACGCCGAGCTTTTCGGCACGCCGACCGCGCAGGCGGTCGCCGCCGCGCTGCCGCTGGAATCTGTCGCGCTGACCTGGGGCGAGGAGGTCTATTTCGATGTGCCGATCAAGGTCGCGCGCGAGGCGGACGCGCGCGAGGTGATCACCCCCGGCGAGATCGCCTACTGGCCCGACGGCCCCGCTATTGCCATCGGCTTCGGCCGCACCCCGATTTCCAAGGGCGACGAGACGCGGCTCGCGAGCCCCTGCAACGTGTTCGCGCGATCGCTCGGAGACGTGAAGATCCTCGGCGCGGTCAAGGCCGGAACACGGGTGAAGGTGACAAAGCTCGACTGAGCGACCGGCGGGCGCAAACCGGCGCGCGGTCGGCAGGTTCATCCGCGCCCGACGAACGGCATTTTGGTCGCCATCACCGTCATGAACAGCACGTTGGCCGACAGCGGCATGTTGGCCATGTAGACGATGGCGTCGGCGATGTGCTCGACCTCCATGCGCGGTTCGATCATCTTGCGCCCGTCCGGCTGCAGCACGCCTTCGCCCGTCACCATGCGCTCGGTGAGCGGGGAGACCGCATTGCCGATGTCGATCTGGCCGCAGGCGATGTCGTAGGCCCGCCCGTCGAGCGCGATCGACTTGGTCAGCCCGCTGATCGCGTGCTTGGTTGCGGTATAGGCCGCGCTGAGCGGACGCGGCGAGTGGGCGGAGATCGAGCCGTTGTTGATGATGCGCCCGCCGCGCGGGGTCTGCTCCTTCATGATGCGGAAGGCCTCCTGCGTGCACAGGAAGGTACCGTTGAGGTTGGTGTCGACCACCTTCTTCCACATGTCGAACGGCAGGTCCTCGAACGGCATCGCCGGCGTGCCGCCGCCGGCGTTGTTGAAGAGAAGATCGAGCCGGCCGAAGGCCGCTTTGGTCTGTGCAAACAGCGCCTTGATCGAGGCTGGATCGGTGATGTCTGCGGGCACGCACAGCGCCTCGCCTGCGCTGGCGCCTTCGCGGGCCACCGCCTCGAGCCGGTCCCGGCGCCGGCCAGCGAGCACGACCGCAAAGCCGGTTTTCATCAGCGCGAGCGCGGCGGCCCTGCCGATGCCGCTGCCCGCGCCCGTGACGAGTGCGATCTTGCGCGTGGCCATGAAACCCTCCCCCATGCCGCTCGCCGCGATTTCGCCCTCGCACAGGGCGGGATGGGTGCGGCGCGCACGGCAGACGACCAGCGTTCGCGCAGGTCACGGCGTTACCGCTATCCTGGGCGAGATTATAGCGATGCCGTCGGCCGCGCCGCAACCGCGCGCAGCAAACCGGGCGGATGGCCACCATAGGATCGGCAACGAGGGCAAGGAGGACATGCGGTGCATCACGACAGCATCGAGGCCTGGCAGCACGGCCACGTCTTTCTGGGCGAGAAGCACGAGCACAACGAGCGCCGCACGCGGTTGGTGGTGGCGCTTGCAGCGGCGATGATGGTGGCCGAAATCGTCGGCGGCACCATTTTTGGCTCGATGGCGCTGTTGGCCGATGGCTGGCATATGGCGACCCACGTCGCGGCGCTCGCTATCGCCATGTTTGCCTACCGTTATGCCCGGCGCCACGCGCATGACGGGCGTTTCTCGTTCGGGACCGGCAAGGTGGGCGAACTCGCCGGCTTCGCCAGCGCGGTCATTCTGGCCGTGGTGGCGCTGTTGATCGCTTACGAATCGCTCGCGCGCCTGGCGACGCCCAAGCCGATCGATTTCGACGAAGCGACGGCGGTCGCCGCAATCGGGCTTGTGGTCAATCTGGTGAGCGCTTGGCTTCTGTTCGACGAGGAGCACCACCGCGCCCATGCCGAAGGCCACGCCCATCGCCACGACAGCAACGCCCACTCGGCCTATCTGCATGTGCTGGCCGACGCGGCGACATCGGTCGCCGCGATCGCGGCCCTCTTGGCCGGGCGCGCGCTCGGCTGGATATGGCTGGACCCCGTAGTCGGTATCGCCGGCGCGCTGGTGATCGCGTGGTGGTCATGGGGGCTCATGCGCGCGGCCGGTGCCGTGCTGCTCGACCTCGTGCCGAGCCAATGGCTGGCGCAGGCGGTCCGCGAGCGCCTCGAAGTCGACGGCGATCGCGTCGCTGACCTCCATCTGTGGCGGCTCGGTCCCGGCCATATCGCCCTCTCGGTCGCGATCGTGGCGGACCGCCCGCAGCCGCCCGGGACCTACAAACAGCGGCTCGTGCCCATCCAGAACCTGTCCCACGTTACCGTCGAGGGACACGCCTGCCCCGGCCACGGCGCGCGCGGCTGAAGCTGGCGGCGACGGTCGGGCGCCGCTGCCGCCCCGGTAGGTCGCGGACGAGGCGAAGACCTCAACTGCGAGCTTTTTGTCAACGAAGCGTTTGCCGAACGCGGCTACCAGTGGCGCGCCGGCCCCCTTTGCCTCTATCTTGGGCGGTTCGCGGCTATCGTTAGGGTGAGCCGATCGGGGCGGCCATAGTGCGGCTGCGTCGCTGGAGTATACTGCGGGCTGCCGAAAGGGGCCGATGAAGGAGAGCGCGGATGTGGGAAGGCGCTGGCGGCTGGCCGTTGCATCTGCTGACCTGGGTGCTGATCATGGTCTCGGTGATCGTGATCACTCAGCGCATCAATCACCAGCGCAATGAAAAGCGCTCGGCGGTCGAAACGGCGCGCTTTCGCTGCGCGCTGGTGGCGGAACTGCGCGCGCTCGCCGAGCTTTACCAGCACAACATCGAGCTCATCGAGCGCAAGGCCGGCTACCTGTTGTCCGGCCGTGCCACGGTGATGGTCTATCGCGGCAACCTCAGCCGGCTGCAGGCGGTGCTGGACGAGCCGGTCATTGGGCGCGTGGTGGAGATGTTCGCGCGCAACGAGCGCATCGACGGCATGCTGGCCGGGCGCGGCAACCCGCGCGCCGGGGCCGCCTTCCGCTTCCGGCCGGACGCACGCAACCTCGAGGATTTCAAGCTCATCTACCACGAGACCATGGAAGAGATCGCGGCGCTGTGCGCGGCGCTCAGCCCGCAGCCTGAAGCCGAGGCACCCGCCACCCGCGAGAGCGCCTGGCCCGCGCTCGCCCCCAAGCAGGCGGCAAGCTGACGGTCAGGGCCATGGACCAGCCCGCCTCCGACGCCATCGTCACCGCGGCGCTGCTGGTGATCGGCGACGAGATCCTGTCGGGCCGCACCAAGGACAAGAACATCGGATTTGTCGCCGAGTACCTCACCGCGATCGGCGTCGACCTCAGGGAGGTGCGCATCGTCTCCGACGAGGAGGACGCCATCGTCGCGGCCGTGAACGCGCTGCGCACGCGCTACGACTACGTCTTCACCACCGGCGGCATCGGGCCCACGCACGACGACATCACCGCCGACAGCGTGGCCAAGGCGTTCGGCGTGCCGATCGACGTCGATCCGCGCGTGGTGGCGCTGTTCCGCGAGCGCAATCCCACCCTGGACTTGAACGCCGCGCGCCTGCGCATGGCGCGCATCCCCGAGGGCGCCGAGCTGATCGAGAACCAGATCTCGACGGCGCCGGGCTTCTGGCTCGGCAACGTCATCGTGATGGCGGGCGTGCCGGCGATCATGCAGGTGATGCTCGACGCGGTGGCCGGCAAGCTCAGGACCGGCAGGAAAATGCTGTCGGAGACCGTGCGCGCCGATGCGCGCGAGGGCGACATCGGCACCCCGCTTGCCGAGATCGCCAAGGCCAATCCCGATGTCATCATCGGCAGCTACCCGTTCTTCGACGGGCACGGCCCCAACACCAATATCGTGGTGCGCGCGCGCGACGCGCAAAAGCTTGCCGGGGTCAAGTCGACGGTGGAGGACATGCTGGTGCGCGTGCGGGCCGAGCTCGCGCGCCCGCGCTAGCGGGATGCCGCCATTGCGAGGCGGGCGCAGCGCGCCGAAGCAATCCGCTGAGCCAGCGCCGAATGGGCTGAGATTGCCACGCTCCCAGGGGGGCTCGCGATGACGGCGGGACTCCCGCTTCGATTTCGTCCTCGACATGCGGTAGAACGCCAGCACAACGTGGCGAATGGAGCGCTCCCGTGCCGCAGCCGAGCCCCCCGCCCTCCCCATCTCCGGAGAAGGTGTTTCCAGTGTCCTGGGACGAGTTTCACCGCGACGCCCGCGCGCTCGCCTGGCGGCTGAGCGAGGCGGGGCCGTTCGCGGCGATCGTGGCGGTGACCCGCGGCGGCCTCGTGCCGGCCGCCATCGTGGCGCGCGAACTCGGCATCCGCCTGATCGAGACGGTCTGTGTCACGAGCTACGACCACCAGAGCCCGGCCGAGGTGAAGCTGCTCAAATCGGTATCGCCCGACATCCAGCGCTTCGGCGACGGCAAGGGCGTGCTCATTGTCGACGACCTCGTTGACACCGGCCAGACCGCCAGGGTCGTGCGCGACCTGTTGCCGGGGGCTCACTTCGCGACCGTGTTCGCCAAGCCGATGGGGCGGCCGTTGGTCGACACGTTCATCACCGAAGTCTCGCAGGATACCTGGATCTTCTTTCCGTGGGATACCGGCCTTTCGTTCCGTCCGCCGATCCGGGACAGCGGCCTGTGAGGCCGGCTTCCTCTTGCGCTTTGGAGCATCGCAGACTTGTGCTAGGCGCACATCACCAGCTCGCGCCGCGGACGTGGCGGAATCGGTAGACGCAAGGGACTTAAAATCCCTTGAGGGCAACCTCGTGCGGGTTCGACTCCCGCCGTCCGCACCAGCATCGTTCTCCCGACGCGTCGCGGCGGGGCGCGATAGGTCACACCTCCTCAATGTAGGCAATGTGCTTCGCGACTGATGCCGGCGAGAAAAGATATTTTTCGCCGAATGGCGTCTCCAATGCGGCGACAGTCGAGATGGCCTTTGGCGCAATAGCGTTGAACACTGCGCGGCGTGCGGGGAAGGCCAGCGCGTGAGTAACGCTCTAAAGCCTCGTCGATCGAGAGCGTGAAATCGCTGTCGGGGCTAG
>DATBWJ010000219.1:0-4488 GCA_036514935.1 Xanthobacteraceae bacterium | reverse complement strand
CTCCCCGCCGGGGAGAGGCGACCTTCGGCCCAGCGCTGCGCCAAGCGCCGCGCCTCCGCGGCGCGCGGCGAACGGTCGCGCTTGAACTCGTCCAGCCGGTGGCGCAGGTCGATGTCGGCGCCGCCCAGCCCGCGCTCGGTGAGCACGAGCGCGATGTCGGCGGCGAGCGCGCCGGCCCCTTGCGCCGTCGCCGCGATGACCAGTCGCGCCAGCCGTGGCGGCAGCGGCAGCGCGCGCAGCTTGCGGCCTGCCTCCGTGATACGCCCGTCCGCGTCGATGGCGCCGAGGTCGCGCAGGAGCGCGCGCGCCTCGGCGAGCGCCGGCGCCGGCGGCGGATCGAGAAAGACCAGCGTGGCGGGATCGCTGACGCCCCATTGGGCGAGATCGAGCACGAGCGCAGACAGGTCGGCGGCAAGAATCTCCGGACGGGCGTAGGGTTCGAGCGCGCCGGTCTGCGCCTCCTCCCACAGCCGGTAGCACACGCCCGGCTCGGTGCGTCCGGCCCGGCCGCGCCGCTGATCGGCGCCCGCGCGCGACACGCGCACGGTCTCAAGCCGCGTCAGGCCGACGTCGGGCTCGTAACGCGGCACGCGCGCAAGCCCGCTGTCGATCACGATGCGCACGCCCTCGATGGTCAGCGAAGTCTCGGCGATCGAGGTGGCCAGCACGATCTTGCGCCGGCCGGGCGACGCGGGCGCGATGGCGCGATCCTGGGCCTCGGCGGCGAGCGCGCCGAACAGCGGGTCGATGTCGATGGCGGGATCGCTGATGCGCTCGTTGAGCAGCGCCTGGCAGCGGCGGATTTCGGCTGCGCCGGGCAGGAAGACGAGCAGCGAGCCAGGCTCGGCGCGCAGCGCCCGCATGACCGCGTCGGCGACCTGGACCTCGATCGGCTTGGCCGGATCGCGCCCGAAATAGCGCGTTTCGACCGGAAAGGCGCGGCCCTCGCCGGCGATCACCGGCGCGCCGCCCAAAAGCGCCGCCACGCGGGCGCCATCGAGCGTGGCCGACATCACCACGAGTTTTAGATGCTCGCACAAGGCAGACTGAGCGTCGCGGGCGAGCGCCAGTCCGGCGTCGGCGTCAAGCGAGCGCTCGTGGAATTCATCGAACAGCACCGCTGCCACGTTTTCGAGCGTGGGGTCGTCGAGGATGAGGTTCGTGAACACCCCCTCGGTGACCACCTCGATGCGGGTGCGGCGCGACACCTTTGAGCCGAAACGGACGCGATAGCCGACGGTCTCGCCGACGGTCTCGCCCAGCGTCTTGGCCATGCGGTCGGCGGCGGCGCGCGCCGCCAGGCGACGGGGCTCGAGCACGAGAATCTTGCGCCCCCTGGCCCAGGGCTCGTTCGCCAGCACGAGCGGAACCCGGGTCGTCTTGCCGGCGCCGGGAGGGGCGACCAGCACCGCGGCGTTGCGGCGCGCCAGAGCGGCGGTCAATGCGGGCAGGACGGCGTCGATCGGCAGCGGCGAGGCGAAAGTCATCGGTCGTTATGGTCATTGGGCGCGCCGGCGCACAATGGGGAGAAAACTCCTATCTGCTGTTCCGGCGCACTCGGCCGTTGTAAATGGGGTCGGCGGCGAAGGGAGAACTGCACGTGCCTGACCACACGCAAACGGTGCGTCGCCACTTCTCCGCCTCGCGCGAGGTGATCGAGGCAGTGCTGGCCGACGAGGGCGTGATCGCCAGCATCTGCGAGATCGCCGCGGGCCTCGAGCGCTGCCTGCGCGCCGGCGGCAAAATTCTGCTCGCCGGCAATGGCGGCTCGGCGGCCGACGCCCTCCACATTGCCGGCGAGCTGGTCGGCCGGTTGTATTTCGACCGCGCCCCGCTGCCCGCCATCGCGCTCGCGGCCAACGCGGCGGTGCTCACGGCCCTCGGCAACGATTACGGTTTCGAGCAGGTGTTCGAACGCCAGGTGCGCGCGCTCGGCCGGCCGGGCGACGCGTTGATCGCGCTGTCGACCTCCGGCCGCTCGCCCAACATCCTGACAGCGGTCGCGGCCGCCAAGGAACTCGGGCTCGTCACCATTGCCTTCACGGGGGCCGGTAGCGGCCCGCTTGCCAGCGCCTGCGACCTTGCCCTGCGCGTGCCGTCGACGGCGACGCCGCTGATCCAGCAGGTGCACATGGCGGCGGCGCACGCGATCTGCGAGATCGTCGAGGCCGCGCTGTGCGGCGGCCAGCGCTCATGAGCGGTCAGGCGCAAGGGGCACGCCAGCCGGCGGCCTTTCTCGACCGCGACGGGGTGCTCAACGTCGACCACGGCTACGTCTATCGCATCGAGGACTTTGCCTGGCTGCCGGGCGCCATCGAGGCGGTGAAATGGCTCAACGAGCGCGGCTACTACGTGTTCGTGGTGAGCAACCAGGGCGGCGTCGCGCTCGGCCGCTACAGCGAGGACGACGTCGCGCGCCTGTTCGCGCACATGCGGCGCCAGCTCGCAAGCCACGGCGCCCGGCTCGACGACGTGCGCTATTGCCCCGAGCACCCGCAGGCAACGATTGCGCGCTACCGCCAGGTGTCCGACTGGCGCAAGCCCGGCCCCGGCATGATCCTTGATCTGCTGCGGCACTGGCAGGTCGACACCGCCCGCAGTTTTCTCATTGGCGATAAGGCGACCGACCTCGCCGCGGCGCAAGCGGCCGGGATCGCCGGCCACCTGTTCACGGGCGGCGACGTGTGCGCGGCGGTGCGAGCGATCGTCGAGGGACCGATGTAATTGGCCTCGCGCCCGCGCGGAGAGCGGTCCTATCTATGCGATATCGCGGTCGCCTTCGACAGAGAGACCAATGGCCAGGCAGGACACGAGCAAGATCGCCGTCGAGGCGCTTTCCGCAGCGCAGGCCAAGGCCGAGCTGAAGCGGCTCGCCGGCGAGATCGCCGAGCACGACCGCCTCTACTACCAGGAAGCGGCGCCGATCATCTCGGATGCTGAATATGACGCGCTGCGGCACCGCTACGAACGAATCGAGGCACGCTTCCCCGAGCTGCGCACGCCGGAGAGCCTGTCGCTGCGCGTCGGCGCCCCGCCTGCAGCCCGCTTCGCCAAGGTGCGGCATGCGGTGCCCATGCTGTCGATCGACAACGCATTCAGCGAGCAGGACGTCGCCGACTTCGTCGAGCGCATCCGCCGCTTCCTGCGCCTGCCGGCACAGGAGCCGGTCGCGTTCACCGCCGAGCCAAAAATCGACGGTCTGTCGTGCTCGCTGCGCTACGAGCAGGGCGTGCTCGTCGGCGCGGCCACCCGCGGCGACGGCACCGTGGGCGAGGACGTGACCGCCAATGTGCGGAGGATCGCCGACGTGCCCGGCAAGCTGCACGGCCGAAACCTGCCCGCGGTATGCGAGGTGCGCGGGGAAGTCTACATGAGCCGGGCCGAATTCCTGGCGCTCAACCAGCGTCAGGAGGCCGAAGGCAAGCCCGTCTTCGCCAACCCGCGCAACTCCGCCGCCGGCTCCCTGCGCCAGCTCGACCCGGCGATCACGGCGTCGCGACCGCTCAAATTCTTCGCCTATGCCTGGGGCGAGATGAGCGCGCGGGCGGAGCCCACCCAGTCGGCCATGGTCAAGTGGCTGGCGCACATTGGCTTCAAGACCAACCCGCTGATGAAGCTGTGTCGCTCGGTCGAGGACCTCCTCGCCTATCACCGCGACATGGAGATGCGCCGCGCTGGCGTCGGCTACGACATCGACGGCGTCGTCTACAAGGTCGACCGCCTCGACTGGCAGGAACGCCTCGGCTTCGTCTCCCGCAGCCCGCGCTGGGCGATCGCGCACAAGTTCGCGGCGGAGAAGGCGACGACCGTCGTCAGGGCGGTCGAAATCCAGGTCGGCCGCACCGGCGCGCTCACCCCGGTCGCCAAGCTCGAGCCGGTCACCGTCGGCGGGGTGGTGGTGCAGAACGCCACGCTGCACAACGCCGATGAGATCGCGCGGCTCGACGTGCGCATCGGCGATACCGTGGTGATCCAGCGCGCGGGCGACGTCATCCCGCAGGTGCTCGGCGTCGTCCTCGACAAGCGGCCGAAGGACGCCAAGCCCTATCACTTTCCGAAGAAATGCCCGTGCCCGCTGAAGACCGAGGTGGTGCGCGAGACCACGGCGAGCGGGGAGGTCGGCGCGGTGTCGCGCTGCAGCGGCGAGTTCGCCTGCCCCTATCAGACCATGGAGCACCTGCGGCACTTCGTGTCGCGCCGCGCCTTCGATATCGACGGGCTCGGCGAAAAGCAGATCGAGTTCTTCTTCGAGCAGGGCTGGGTCAAGGAGCCGGCGGACATTTTTACGCTGGAGGCGCGCAACGACAGGATCCGGCTCGAACAGGTCGAAGGATACGGCGAGACCTCGGTGGGCAACCTGTTCCGCGCAATCGGTGCGCGGCGCGAAATTCCGCTCGAGCGGTTCATCTTTGCGCTCGGCATCCGCCACGTGGGCGAGACCACCGCGATCGCGCTCGCGCGCGGCTACGGCTCGTGGCAGGCCTTTCA
>DATBWJ010000218.1:0-4814 GCA_036514935.1 Xanthobacteraceae bacterium | reverse complement strand
GAGGTGAAGGAAGGGTTCGGCGTCGAGGCGGGCGTGTGGTTTGCGCTCGCGATCGGCGGCATCACCGGGCACCGCGACTTCGCCCGCGCCAGCGGGGTCATTGTGAGGCCGGATGAGGCGACCCGGGTGGCCGACGCCATCGTGCGCGTCTACATCGAGCGCGGAGATCGCACCGACCGCAACAAGGCGCGCCTCAAATACGTGCTCGATGCGATGGACATCGAGGCATTCCTCAACCTCGTCGAAGACAAGCTCGGCGCGAAGCTTGCGCGCGTCGCGGCTGAGGCGATCGCGCCGCGCCGGCCCTGCGAGCGCACCGCCCATATCGGTGTGCACCGCCAGAAGCAGCCGGGACTCAACTGGATCGGCGTCGCGCTGCCGGTCGGCAGGTTGACGGCCGAGCAGATGCGCGGGCTCGCGGCCATCGCCGAGGATCTCGGCGACGGCGATATCCGGCTGACGGTGTGGCAGAACCTGCTGATCTCGGGGGTCGCAACCGAGGAGGTCGCGCGGGCAGAGGCCGCGATCGTCGCCCTCGGTCTCTCCACCAAAGCGAACTCGATCCGCGCCGGGCTCATCGCTTGTACCGGCAACACGGGCTGCCGCTTCTCGGCCTCCGACACCAAAGGGCACGCCGAGGAGATCGCCCAATGGTGCGAGACGCGCGTCGCACTGGACACCCCGGTGAACATCCATGTCACCGGCTGCCATCACTCGTGCGCGCAGCACTACATCGGCGACATCGGGCTTCTTGCGGCGCGGGTCACCACGTCCGAGGACGGCGACACCGTCGAGGGCTACCACATTTACGTCGGCGGCGGTTTTGGGCCCGATGCCGCGCTTGGTCGCGAGATTTTTCGCGACGTGCGGGCGCAGGATGCGCCGCGCGTCGTCGAGCGCATGCTGTCGGGCTATCTGGCGCACCGGGCCTCGCCTGAGGAGACCTTCCTCGCCTTCACGCGCCGCCACGAGATCGAACAGCTCAAGGCGATGTTCGCGCCGGAGGCGGTCGCATGACGCAAATCCTGCCGCCGCCACACGTCGAGCTGGTACCGGAGACGGCGCCGTTCTCGCCTGAACAACGCGCCTGGCTCAATGGCTTCTTTGCGGGCCTGGTCTCGCTCGATGGCGCCGTGACGGCGTTGAGCGCCGCGCAAAGCGAGGCGCTCATGGCAAGCATGCCCGCCGTCGCCAAGGCGCCGCTCGATGATGGCGATGACGGCGAAGCGCCTTGGCACGACCCGGCGCTGCCGTTGCCGGAGCGCATGAAGCTTGCGCAAGACCGGCCGCTGCGGCGTCGCATGATGGCGGCCATGGGCCAGCAGGATTGCGGACAGTGCGGATACAATTGTCAGGACTATGCAAACACGATTTTCCTGCGGCAGGAAGAGCGGCTCAATCTCTGCGTGCCCGGCGGCAGGGAAACCGCGCGCGCGCTCAAGGCGCTGTACGAGGAACTCGACCAGGCGGGGCGGCAGCAGATCGTGGCGAGATCGCCGGCGGGCGCAGCTCCCGCGGCGCCGGCGGCTGAGCGCGGCCGTTCGCGCGAGCTTGCGGTCGAGGTGACGTTCGTCGGCCGGCGGCGCCTCAACCGGCCCGGATCGCTAAAGGAGACCTGGCACATCGATATCGATATCGGCGGCGGCGGTCTCGACTACCAGGTGGGCGAGTCCTTCGGCGTCTATCCCACCAACGATCCCGCCCTCGTCGAGGCGGTCATGCGTGCGATCGACGCGCCGTCCGATTTCCCGATCGGTGGGCGCACGCTGCGCGCGGTCCTGTTCGACAGCCTGTCGCTTTCGCCTGCGCCCGACATGCTGTTCCAGCTCATCTCCTACCTCACCGGCGGGACACGGCGTCAGCTCGCCAAGGCGCTTGCTGGCGGCGAGGACCCGGACGGCGATGCGGCAAGCCTCGACGTGCTGGCCGCGCTCGAGAAATTTCCCGGTATCCGACCCGACCCCGAGGCCTTCGTCGAGGCGCTCGAACCGCTCCAGCCGCGCCTCTATTCGATCTCGTCGTCACCCAAATCAAGTCCCGGCGCGATCTCGCTGACGGTCGATGCCGTGCGCTATGCCGTCAACAACCGCCGTCGGCTCGGCGCCGCATCGACCTTCCTCGCCGAACGCGTCCAGCCGGGCGATCGGCTCAAGGGCTACGTCCAGCCGGCGCAAGGATTCGGTCTGCCGGCTGATCCCAGCGTGCCGATCATCATGATCGGCCCGGGAACCGGCATCGCGCCGTTCCGCGCCTTCCTCCACGAGCGCATGGCGAGCGGGGCGCCGGGCCGCAACTGGCTGTTCTTCGGCCACCAGCGGCGCGACTACGACTTCTTCTACGAGGACGAGCTCGCCGCGTTGCGAGCGAAAGGCGTGCTCACGCGGCTCTCTCTCGCCTGGTCGCGCGATGGCGAAGAGAAGTTCTACGTGCAGGACCGCATGCGCCAGGTTGGCCGCGATATCTGGGCATGGCTCGCGGAGGGCGCGCACGTCTATGTATGCGGCGACGCCAAGCGCATGGCCAAGGATGTCGAGCGCGCACTGGTCGAGGTGGTGGCGCAACACGGCGCGCGCGCGGTCGACGAGGCGATCGCGTTCGTGGCCGACCTCAAGAAGAAGGGGCGGTACCAGCAGGATGTGTATTGAGCACCCATCATGAACGCTCACGCCCCTCGATCCCCCGCCGTGCGCACGACCTGCCCCTATTGCGGGGTAGGATGCGGCGTTCTCGCGCGCCCCGACGGCAGGGGCGGCGCGACCATCGTCGGCGATCCCGAGCATCCCGCCAATTTCGGAAGGCTGTGCTCCAAGGGCGCGGCGCTTGGCGAGACGCTCGCGCTCGACGGCCGCCTGCTGCATCCGATGATGCGATCGAGCGACGGCACACTCGCGCGCGTGACCTGGGACATCGCCCTTGATGCCGTCGCTCATGGTTTTGAGCGAACCATCGGGCGTTATGGTCCCGACGCCGTGGCCTTCTATCTGTCAGGCCAACTGCTGACGGAGGACTATTACGTCGCCAACAAGCTGATGAAAGGGTTTATCGGGTCGGCCAACGTCGACAGCAACTCGCGCCTGTGCATGGCCTCGGCCGTGGCCGGCCATCGCCGCGCCTTCGGCGCTGACATCGTGCCGGGGGTTTACGCCGATATCGATCAGGCCGACCTGATTGTGCTCGTCGGGTCGAACGCCGCCTGGTGCCATCCGGTTCTGTTTCAACGCATGCTCGCAAACAAGCACGCGCGCGGCGCCAAACTCGTGGTGATCGATCCGCGGCGCACCGCGACCGCCGAGGAATCCGACCTGTTCCTGCCGATCGCGCCGGGCGCCGATGGCGCGCTGTTCTGCGCATTGTTGGTTCACCTCGCCGACCGCCAGGCGCTCGACCGCAGCTACGTCGATGCCCACACCGTCGGCCTTGACGAGGCGCTGGCGCGATCGCGCGACATTGCGCCTGACCTCGAGGCGGCCGCGCGCGCAACCGGGCTCGGCACGGCCGACATTGCGCAATTCTTCGACCTGTTCCGCACGAGCCCGCGTGTGGTGACCTGCTTCTCGCAGGGTGTGAACCAGTCGGCGCAGGGCACCGACAAGGTCAACGCCATCATCAATTGTCATCTCGCCACCGGCCGCATTGGCAAGCCTGGCGCCGGCCCGTTCTCGCTCACCGGGCAGCCGAATGCGATGGGCGGGCGAGAGGTCGGCGGGCTCGCCAACCAGCTTGCCGCCCACATGGGCTTCTCGGACGGGGAGGTCGAGCGCGTAGGCCGCTTCTGGAAGGCGCCCCGCATGGCGAGAGCCGAAGGTCTCAAGGCCGTGCAGATGTTCGAGGCGATCGCGGCCGGCAGGATCAAGGCGCTATGGGTGATGGCGACCAATCCGGCGGCCTCCCTGCCGAACGCCGGCGCCATGCGCGACGCCCTCAAGGCGCTCGACCTTTTCGTCGTCTCCGAGACCACATGTTCCAACGACACGGTGACGGCGGGCCCGCACGTCCTGCTGCCGGCTGCCGCCTGGGGCGAGAAGGAGGGCACGGTCACCAACTCGGAGCGGCGGATCTCGCGCCAGCGCGCCTTCCTGCCGCCGCCCGGCGAAGCCAGGCCGGATTGGTGGATAATGGCCGAGGTGGCGAGGCGAATGGGACATGCCACGGCGTTTGCCTACCGTTCGGCGGCCGATGTCTTCCGTGAGCACGCGCAACTCTCGGCGTTCGAAAACTCGGGGGCTCGCAGCCTCGATCTGTCCGGGCTTGCCGCCATCTCCGACGATGAATTCGCCACACTCGACCCGGTGCAATGGCCGCTCTGCACCGGTGCTGCGCCGAGAGACTTCCGTTTCTTTGCCGCCGGCGGATTTTTCACCGCCGACCGCAAGGCGCGCCTCATCGCGCCGGACAAGCCGGCGCTGGCGGCCGCGACCTGCGAGGAATTCCCTCTGCGCCTCAACACCGGGCGCATCCGCGACCAGTGGCACACCATGACGCGAACCGGATCGAGCCCGCGCTTGGCCGAGCATCTGCCGGAGCCCTTTGTCGAGGTGCATCCGGCCGACGCTGCGAGCAATGGTTTGCGCGATGGCGCTTTCGCGACAGTGTCGACGCGCCATGGCGCGTGCATCCTCAAGGTGGTCGTCAGCGCGGGCCAGCGTCGGGGCTCGCTGTTTGCGCCGATCCATTGGAGCGACGAGACCGCCTCTTCGGCACGCATCGGCGATCTTGTCGCCCCGGCAACCGACCCGATCTCCGGCCAGCCCGAGGCGAAAGCAACGCCCGCAACCATCGCTCCCGTAGAATTCGCCCTGGGCGGCTTTGCCTTG
>DATBWJ010000217.1:0-2825 GCA_036514935.1 Xanthobacteraceae bacterium | reverse complement strand
CGCCGAAAACCGGCTCGGCCGCCAGCCGGTCGAGACCCTGCCGGTCGATGTCGAGGGCGGCAACCGTGGCGCCAGCCTCGGCGAGGCTCAGCGCCATCACGCGGCCCATGCCGCTGGCTGCCCCGGTCACCACCGCGACGCGTCCCTCAAGCCCCGTTGCCATTGCTCGTCTCCCGTAGCCGCGCCGCTGGCCGCGCGGCGCCTGCCCCACGGTAGAACGCCGTCATGGCCGCGAAAAGCCGCTGATCGACCGCCGGCGCAATGAACCGTCGCCGGCTGCGGCGCGGCGTCAGGTGCGCAGAGCGCAGGGGGTCAGGGACCGCGTCGGGCAGGCAAAGCTGCCGGCTCAGGTGCGCGCGATCATCTCGGGCTCGCCGCGATGCACGATGAGCGCGGCGCGAAGCGTGCCCGGCTTGCGCCGCAACGCCATGCTCGACCGGCGACCCATGATCGGCAGGTGCCGCCGACGTGTCGATTACGGCCGACTGCCGACGCGGCGTGCAAGCCGTCGTCGATCGCTTCGGCGCGCTCGATGTTCTGGTGAACTGCGCGGGGGTGAGCATGGCGCCGGCCGCGCGCGACCGGCAGGGCCGCGCAAAATTTTTCGAGGCGGACCCGGACGGTTGGCAACGCATCCTGGCGATCAACTGCATCGGGCCGTTCCTGATGGCGAGGTTTGCAGTCGAGCCCATGCTCGCGCGCGCCTGGGGGCGGATCATCAACGTCACCACCAGCTTCGACACCATGCTCGCAGGCAGCCTGTCCGCCTATGGCGCCTCCAAGGCGGCGCTCGAGGCGAGCACGGCCGGTTGGGCGAAGGACCTCGAAGGGACCGGCGTGACCGTCAACGTTCTGGTTCCCGGCGGGCCCACCGACACCGCGTTCTTTCCGCCCGGCGCGCCGCGGCCGCCGGCGCTGCTCGATCCCCAGGTGATGGCGGCGCCGGTGGCCTGGCTCGCCTCGGCGCAGTCCGACGGCGTCACCGGCTGCCGCTTCGTGGCGCGCGACTGGGATGCGCGCGTCCCGCCGGCAGAGGCTGCCGCGAAATGCCGCGCCCCGGCGGCCTGGCCCGGCCTCGCCCGCGCGGCTGAGGCCGCGCGCGGCGCCGTTGTCTAGCCCGAGATCGTTTCAAGACGGACCGGTGCCTATTCCTCCTGCCACTGCTCGACGTGGAGGGCGCCGGTCTCGTCGTGCCAGGTCGCGAACGGCGGGACGAGGCGAGGCTCATCGTCGACCGACCGTATTTCCTCGAATCGGATGCCTTCCGCGCGCAGCATCTGCATCACCTGCCAGTTGCGGATATCCGCCCGCATGGCGACGGCGGGATGGATGACAACCTTGACGAGCTTCATGTCGGAGGCTCAGGCGATAAGACGCCGCAGCGCCATCATCTCACAACAGGGCGGCGGGCGCACCCGGGATCAGGCCAGCGGGATCAGGCGACCAGCGGCATCGAGCAAGAGGCCGGCGAACAGGATCAGGCCGGCGTCGCGGTTGGACTTGAACAGGGCGAGGCAGAGATCGGGATTGGCGATATCGAGGCGCCAGACTTGCCATCCCAGGTGCACGGCGAATGCGGCCAGGCCGAGCGCGAACAGGGGGCCGCCGCCGGCAGCAACGCCGGCCGCGCCGATCCCAATGACGGCGATCGCATAGAACGTCGCCAATATCGGCCTGGTGCGCTCGCCAAACAGGAGCGCCGTCGACTTGAGGCCGAGGAGTGCGTCGTCCTCGCGGTCCTGATGGGCGTAGATCGTATCGTAGCCGATCACCCACGCGATCGAGCCGGCATAGAGCAGGAGTGCCGGCCAATCGAGCCGCCCAAACGCTGCCGGCCAGCCCATCAGCGCACCCCAGGAGAAGGCGAGGCCGAGCACGATCTGCGGCCAATAGGTGATGCGCTTCATGAACGGGTAGATCGCCACCACTCCCAGCGATGCCAAGCCTGCCGCGATGGTGAAACGGTTGAACTGGACGAGCACCAGCAAGCCGACGAGGGCCTGCGCCATCAGGAAAGCCGCCGCCTGGGCGAGGCTGACCTGGCCGGACGGGATCGGCCGCGAGCGCGTGCGCGCGACCCGCGCGTCGTAGTCGCGGTCCACGATGTCGTTCCAGGTGCAGCCGGCCCCGCGCATGGCGAAAGCGCCGACGAAGAACAGCACGATGTGCCAAACATTGGGGATCGGATCGCGCAGAGCGACGTTGGCGAGCGCGCTCGACCACCAGCACGGCATCAGCAGCAGCCAGGACCCGATGGGGCGATCGAGGCGCGCCAGCCGCAGGTAGGGGCGCGTCCAGGCGGGAGCGAGGCCATCGACCCAGTTGCCGGTCGCATCGGCAACGCGTCCGTTCATCGGATCGGATTTCCCGTGAGCGTGTCGAGAGTGCCCCCGCGCCTGGTCGTGGTGGTGTCCGGTGCCGGCAGGCGCGTGGTGCCGAGCGCCTCTGAGAGCGACGGCGGTGCCGGCCGCCCGGCGGTCGGACCCTCGCATACCTGTTTGCGCACGCCGAGCATTCGCGTGTGGGAAGCCTTGATCTGCCTGACCACGTCGGCCGGAATGCCGCACGAGGAGGCGTTGTCCTCGCTGTATTTCACCCAGCGCGTGTCGGCTGCCACCATGGCGCTGACCTGCTTGCAGATGTCCTCGCGCGGCGCCTTGCGCTGGTTGGCCGCCTTGGCGGCGTTGGAGTGCTTTTCGACCTCCCCGCGCAGGCGCACGAATTCGGCCACGCACGGCTGCTGCTGGCCGAGGGCGGGCGGCGGCGTCGCCGGCGCCCTCGCCGGCGGCATGGTCGCAGGCGAGGCGGTCATCGGCGGCGCGGGC
>DATBWJ010000216.1:0-4086 GCA_036514935.1 Xanthobacteraceae bacterium | reverse complement strand
GCCGGCGCTGAGAACGAGCCGCTGCAACTGCCCGGCGGCGGCTATGTCTGGTACGAGGTCGCCGGCATCACGCCCTCGCGCGAGCGCGCGCTCGCGGAGGTCAAGGACCGCGTCGAGGCGCGCTGGCGCGATGAGGAGGTCGCAACCCGCCTCAAGGCCAAGGCTGACGACATGGTGGACAGGCTCAAAGCCGCAGGCACGCTCGCTGAACTTGCCGCCGCCAACGGTCTGACGGTCGACAGCGCGGCGGGCGTGAAACGGCGCGGCACCGACGCCCTGCCCTCGCCGGTGGTCGCCGCGCTATTCCGCACGCCCAAGGATGCGCCCGCGACCGCCGAGGGCAAGGAGGCGACGGAGCGGTTCGTGTTCCGTGTCACCGCCGTCAGCGTTCCGACGCTGGATGCCGCCTCGGCCGAAGCCCAGCGCCTGAACGACAGCCTGCGACGCGCCTATGCCGACGAACTCATGTCCGAGTACGTGGCGAACCTCGAGGCCGACCTCGGCGTCCGCATCAACCAGAGCGCCTTGAGGCAGGCCATCGGCGCCGGCGGCGGTTGAGCCCATATGCAGATCGAGCCCGCGCCCGAAGCGTTCGCGAGCGTGTATCGCCGCGGCCTGCCGCAGGTCGCCTGGACGACGCTCGTGGCCGATCTCGAAACCCCGGTCTCCGCATTCCTGAAGGTGGCCGGCGGCAGGCCGATGAGTTTTCTGCTCGAGTCGGTGGAAGGCGGCGAGGTGCGCGGGCGCTACTCGATCATCGGACTCGATCCCGACGTGGTGTGGCGCACGAACGGCGCGGGCGCCGAGATCAACCGAAACCCGCGCGCGCAGCCGGCGGCCTTCGCCCCTTGTGCGGCGCCGCCGCTCGCCGCCCTGCGCGAACTCATTGCCGAGAGCCGGATCGACCTGCCGGATCACCTGCCGCCGATGGCGGCCGGCGTCTTCGGCTATCTCGGTTACGACATGGTGCGGCTGATGGAGGACTTGCCGCCGCCCAATCCGGACCCGATCGGCATCCCGGACGCCATCCTGGTGCGGCCGACCGTCGTGATCGTGTTCGACGCCGTCAAGGACACGATCACGATCGTGACGCCGGTGCGCCCGATGGAGGCGGTGAGCCACGAAGCCGCCTGGGCACGCGTCATCGAGCGGCTGACGCGGATCGTCGACGACCTCGATCGTCCGCTCGACAAGGAGGCCGCCGTCGACATCGCGGGGCCGCTGTCCGTCGCGCCAATATCCAATACGAGCCCGGACGAGTTCAAGGCGATGGTGCTCAAGGGCAAGGAGTACATTGCGGCCGGGGACGTCTTCCAGGTGGTGCTGGCGCAGCGCTTCGAAATGCCGTTTTCGCTGCCCCCGTTCGCGCTCTATCGCGCGCTGCGGCGGGTCAACCCGGCGCCGTTCCTGTTCTTCCTCGATTATGAAGGTTTTGCGGTCGCTGGATCGAGCCCGGAAATCCTCGTGCGCGTGCGCGACGGCACCGTGACCATTCGCCCGCTCGCCGGCACGCGGCCGCGCGGCGCGACCCCGCATGAGGACAAGGCGCTGGAGGAGGAGCTGCTCGCCGACCCCAAGGAGCGCGCCGAGCACCTGATGCTGCTCGACCTCGGCCGCAACGATGTCGGGCGGGTGGCCCGGATCGGGACGGTGACGGTCACCGACCAGTTCTTCATCGAGCGCTTCAGCCAGGTCATGCACATCGTCTCCAATGTCGAAGGCGCGCTCGACCAGCGCTACGACTCGCTCGACGCGCTGGTGGCGGGCTTTCCCGCCGGAACGGTGTCGGGCGCGCCCAAGGTGCGCGCCATGGAGATCATCGACGAGCTGGAGAGGGAGAAGCGCGGGATCTACGCGGGCTGCGTCGGCTATTTCTCCGCCGCCGGCGACCTCGACAGTTGCATCGTGCTGCGCACCGCGCTCGTCAAGGACGGCCGCATGTATGTGCAGGCAGGGGCCGGCATCGTTGCCGATTCCGACCCTGCCGCGGAGCAGCAGGAATGCGTCAACAAGGCCAAGGCGCTCTTTCGCGCCGCCGAGGAGGCCCGGCGCTTCGCCTCCAGCGCCACGCGCGGGCAGTGAGCCGCCCGCCCGCACTGGCGCGCTTGCCCTCGACCCCCTCCCCCCAGTAAGACCGATGCGTGCGATGGTCGGGCGATGATCCTGCTGATCGACAACTATGACAGCTTCACCTTCAACCTCGTCCATTATCTCGGCGGGCTGGGGGCGCAGGTCGTCGTTTATCGCAATGACCGCATCAGCGTGGCCGACGCGATCGCGCGCGCGCCCGACGCCATCGTGCTCTCGCCCGGTCCGTGCACGCCGAAGGAGGCCGGCATCTGCCTCGACCTAATCGCGCACGCCGCCCCGACCATCCCGATCTTCGGCGTGTGCCTGGGCCATCAGGCGATCGGCCAGGTTTTTGGCGGTGCCGTCGTGCGGGCCCCCGCGCCGGTGCACGGCAAGCTCTCGGACATATGGCACGCCGGCGAGGGCGTCTTCCACGGGATCAATGGCACCTTCAAGGCCACGCGCTATCACTCGCTGGTGGTCGATCGCGACAGCGTGCCGGCCGAACTCGTGGTGACGGCGGAGACCGACGACCGCCTGGTGATGGGCCTTCAGCACAAGAGGCTGCCGGTGCATGGCGTGCAATTCCACCCCGAAAGCATCGCGTCGGAGCACGGCCATTTGATCCTGAGGAATTTTCTCGACATTGCCACGCGCTGGAACTCGACCTCCCGCGCGGGAAGCGAAAAGGTTCGGGCACATTGAGGCCAGCATGGTCGACCTCAAGGCATTGATCGGCGAGGTCGCCACGGGGGCATCGCTGTCGCGCGAGCAGTCGGCGACGGCCTTCGATCTCATGATGTCGGGCGAAGCCACGCCCGCGCAGATGGGCGGGCTGTTGATGGCGCTGCGCGTGCGCGGGGAAACCGTCGAGGAAATCACCGGCGCGGTTTCGGCGATGCGCGCCAAGATGCTGCGCGTGGAGGCGCCGGCCGGCGCGATCGACGTGGTCGGCACCGGCGGCGATGCCTCGGGATCCTACAACATCTCGACCTGCGCGGCCTTCATCGTCGCCGGCGCCGGCGTTCCCGTCGCCAAGCACGGCAACCGCGCCTTGTCCTCGCGCTCGGGCGCCGCCGACGTGCTGGCGGCGCTCGGCGTCAGGATCGACCTCGCACCGCACGCGATCGCGCTCTGCATCCGCGAGGCGGGCATCGGCTTCATGTTCGCGCCTGCGCATCATCCGGCGATGAAGCATGTCGGCCCGACGCGGGTCGAGCTTGGCACGCGCACGATTTTCAACCTGCTCGGCCCGCTGTCGAATCCGGCGGGCGTTACGCGGCAGATGGTCGGTGTATTCTCCAAGCAGTGGGTGGAGCCGCTGGCGAGCGTGCTCAACAATCTTGGCTCCGAGCGCGCCTATGTGGTGCACGGCTCCGACGGGCTGGACGAGATCACCATCTCCGGTCCGACGGTGGTGGCCTCGCTCGAAGCCGGGACGATAAAGACCTTCGAGATCACGCCGGAGGATGTCGGGCTCGCGCGGGCCAAGCCGGAAGCGCTGCGCGGGGGTGACGCCGAGACCAATGCGATCGCTCTCAAAAAGGTGCTGGAGGGCAAGAAAGGCCCCTACCGCGACGTAGCGATCCTCAACGCCGCCGCCGCGCTGGTGGTCGCCGGGGCTGCTGCCGACCTCAAGAAGGGCGTGGCGCTGGCCAAGAAGTCGATCGAGTCGGGCGAGGCGGAAGAGCGGCTCGGCCGGCTGATCGCCGTGTCGAATGCGTGATGGCATGGCCGATATTTTGGCGAGAATCGAGGCTTACAAGCGCGAGGAGATCGCGGCGGCCGCGCGCGCCTGCCCGCTCGGCACGTTGGAGGCGCAGGCGCGCTGTGCCCCTGCCCCACGTGGATTCTTGGCCGCCCTCGCGCGGCGCATCGCGCGCGGCCAATACGGGCTCATCGCCGAGATCAAGAAAGCCAGCCCCTCGCGCGGCCTCATCCGGGCCGATTTCGATCCAGGCGCGCTCGCCGCCGCCTATGAAGAGGGCGGTGCCGACTGCCTTTCGGTGCTCACCG
>DATBWJ010000215.1:0-3899 GCA_036514935.1 Xanthobacteraceae bacterium | reverse complement strand
TGGAGCCGCCCTGCCAGACGCTGAGACGCAGGATGTTGGCGACGGCGGCGCGCGCCAGCCCGACCGGGTCGATGCCGCGGTGCGTGTAGAACCGCCGATCCTCGATGGCGATGAAGGCGTTCGGCACGTAGGCCGGCATTTCCGTGAGCGGCACGACTGCGCCGCCCATCTCGCCGCGCCTGGCAAGCGCTCGCCCGTCAAGGCCAACGATCTCGATTGCGGGCGGACGCCTGGGGACCTCCAGCGCGTGCATGGGCGGCAGATGCAGACCGATCCAGACAACGAGCGCGCCGGCCGCGATCGCGAGCCAGAGCGTCAACACCACCGTCCAATAGACGACGGCGCGCAGGCGGCGGCGCTTGCGCTTGGTGGCCGAGCCTCTGGACCGACCGCTGGCGCGGCCTCGGCGCGGCTGCCCCGGAGCACGCGCCGCGCGCGCCGTCGCCGCGGGGGCGTCCTCGCCGTGAGGTCCATGCCGCACCGTGGCGGTCCGCCGTCCCAAGCTGTCCCCCCGTCGCCCCCGGTCCGCCGAGATCGCAACGCTATGGGGGGCGATTTAAGGGGCAGTTAAGCGCTTGGTGCGCATGATGGGCGGCCGCGCGCGGAGCGCGGCAGACACGGGGGACGACATGCGCACAGGCGCCTTGTGGCTCGCATTGCTGATGACTGCCTTACTCCCATCAACTGCCGATGCGGCCAAGGCCAAACGCGGCAAGGCCAAGCCGGCAGCCGTGGCAGCGGCGGTCGACCCCAATGAAGCCGGCCGACGCGTTCTGATGGACGGATTGCCGCTGGTGATGCCCTCGGCGGTGATGCTCTACATGCTGCACCAGAAGGAGATGGAGGCGAAGGCCGCCGCGGCCGGCAAGGGCAAGCGCTAGCCGCGATCGCCTCCCGGGCGCCCCGCCCGCGCGCCGGACTCAACCCGCCGCCAGTCGCTTGGACGACTCCTCCACCGGCATGAACAACTGGATGAGCGCGCGCTTGATCGCCGCTTGGCGCGTCGGCGAGGAGATTTTCGCGCCCATCAGATCGGTGACGTAGAACACGTCGACGACGCGCTCGCCGAAGGTCGCCACGTGCGCGGAGGCGATGTTGAGGCTGAGCTTGGACAGCGTGGTGGTGAGCTCGTAAAGGAGCCCGGGCCGGTCGAGCCCGCTCACCTCGACGACGGTGTAGCGGTTCGACCACTGGTTGTTGATCGACACCTCCGGCTCGATCGCGAATGCCCGGATGCGGCCCCTCGGCAGCGCGCGCTTGGCCACCACCTCCGGCAGCTTGAGCTCGCCCGCCAGCGCCTTCTCGATCGCGTCGGCAATGCGCAGCGCGCGCCGCGCCTCATCCTCGTCGCGATCGAACTCGCGCGAGACCGCGATGGTGTCGAGCGCGAGGCCATCGGTGGTCGTGTAGATCTGCGCGTCCACGATATTGGCGCCGGTCGCCGCACAGGCGCCGGCGATCACCGACAAGAGCCACGGGTGGTCGGGCGCCAGCACCGTCAGCACGGTGACCCCGCGCGCCGCGTCGAAGCCGACCGCGGTGGCGAGCGATCTTCCCGCCTGCTCGGCCGACCGCAGGAAGCGCGCGTGCGCCACCTTGGCGGCCAGATCGACCTTGAGCCAATAGGCCGGATAGTGGCGAGCGACATAGCGCTCGATTTCCTCCGGCGGCCAGTCCGCCAACTCGGCGCGAAGCTCGGCTTGCGCCATGGCCACGCGTTGGGCGCGGTTGACCTCGGAGAAGCCGCCGGTCAGCACGGGCTCGGTCTCGTAGTAGAGCGCGCGGATGAGCTCCGCCCGCCAGCTGTTCCACACGCCGGGCCCGACCGCGCGGATGTCGGCCGTCGTCAGTATGGTCAGCAGCTTCATGCGCTCCAGCGACTGCGCGACGGCAGCGAAGTTCTCGATCGTCTTTCGGTCCGACAGGTCGCGCGACTGGGCGACGCTCGACATGACGAGGTGATGCTCCACCAGCCAGGCGACGGTCTCGGCGTCGGCCGCAGAAAACCCAAGCCGCGGGCATAGCCGCCGCGCGATTCGGCTGCCGGCGATCGAGTGGTCCTCAATGCGCCCCTTGGCGATGTCGTGCAGAAAGAGCGCAACGTAGAGCGCCTCGCGGTGATCGGGCTGGATCGTGCGGATGAGATCATTGGCGAGCCCGTAGCCGGGGTTGGTTCCGGCCTCGATCTCGGCGAGCGCGCCGATGCAGCGCAGCAGGTGCTCGTCGACCGTGTAGTGATGATACATGTTGAACTGCATCATCGATACGACACTGCCGAAATCGGGGATGAAGCGGCCCAGCACGCCGACCTCGTTCATACGGCGCAGCACGATCTCGGCGTCATGCTTGGCGGTCAGGATGTCGAGAAACAGCCGGTTCGCCTCCGCGTCCTCGCGCACCGCCTTGTCGATCAGCCGCAGGCAGCGGGTCGCCGCCCGCATGGCGTCGGGGTGAAAGGCGAGCTTGTGCTTGAGCGCGACATGGAAGATGCGGATGAGGTTGACCGGGTCGCGCTCGAACACGCTGGCTGAGGCGACGTTGATGCGGTTGTTATCGACGACGAAGTCGTGGCCGACGAACGGCGCACGCCGGCGCCGCGGGCGCAGCCGCGCCACCATGCGGTTGAGCACGGGCGCGCCAATCGCCTGCTTGGCCTCGAGGCCGGCGCACAGGATGGCGGTGAGATCGCCGACATCCTTGGCGATCAGGAAGTAGTGCTTCATGAAGCGCTCGACGTCCCTGAGGCCCGGGCGTGCGGTATAGCCGAGCCGCACCGCGATATCGCGCTGGATGTCGAATGACAGCCGCTCCTCGGCGCGGCCGGCGAGAAAATGCAAGTTGCAGCGGACCGCCCACAGAAAATTCTCACAGCGGCGGAAGAGCTGGAATTCCCGGCGGTCGAACACGCCGCGCTCGACCAGCTCCTGCGTCTCGCGCACGCGATAGACGTACTTGGCGATCCAGAACAACGTGTGCAGGTCGCGTAACCCGCCCTTGCCGTCCTTGACGTTCGGCTCGACCAGGTAGCGTGACATGCCGACGCGGCGGTGGCGCTCATCGCGCTCGGCGAGCTTGGCGGTGACGAATTCGCGCGCCGTATGCTGCGCGATCTGCTTGTCGAAGCGCGTGATGAGCTCCTCAAACAACTCGCGGTCCCCGAAGAGGTAGCGCGCCTCCAGGATCGCGGTGCGGATCGTCATATCGGCCTTGGCCTGCCGGATGCACTCGTCGACCGAGCGCGTGGCGTGGCCGACCTTCAGCCCCATGTCCCACAGGCAGTAAAGGATCGCCTCGGCCACCGACTCGCCCCAGGCGGTCTGCTTGTAGGGCAACAGGAACAGGAGATCGATGTCGGAGCCCGGCGCCATCAGGCCGCGCCCGTAGCCGCCGGTGGCGACGATGGCCATGCGCTCGGCTTCCGAGCGGATGTCGGAGGGATAGAGGTGCCGGGTCGCGAACTCGAACAGCAGCCGGATGATTTCATCCTGCACGAAGCACAGCCGCTCCGCGCAGTGCACGCCGAGGCGGTCCTTGAGCAGCAGGCCCTCGATGGTCTTGCGGCTGTCGGCGAGCGCGCGCTTGAGCCGCTGGGCGACCGCGATGCGCAATTCGCGCGCTTGGCCGTCGTGCTCGACGACCAACGCCTCGAGATCGGCGGCGATCGCCTCGGCGTCGAACAGCTCCAGGTGTGTGCGCGCGGTGTGCTCCAGCATGGCTTCGGCAATAGCGGACCGGGGCGATCATGTCACCGGTCATGCGCATGCGGACCAAACCGGCGCGCCCGTTGGCCGGCGCGCTGTTGATCCATAACTTATTGAAAACATTGGCTGTTCATACGAGATTGCGGCCAAGAGGCCGTGACCGGGATGACGCCGGGAAGGCACCGATGCGTGGCGGGG
>DATBWJ010000214.1:0-3515 GCA_036514935.1 Xanthobacteraceae bacterium | reverse complement strand
CAGGTCCTCGACCGAGCCGAGCAACTCGTTGATGCCGCGCTCGATGGCGTCAAGATGGCCGAGCCGGGCCTCGGAGGCGTCGAGCTTGTCAAGGAGGCCGACCATGCGCTCCTCGACTTGGCCGAACACGGTGTCCTCGCGCGCGGCATGCAGGCGGGCGATCTTGTCGGCGAGCCGCTCTACGATCGAATCGAGGTCCGGGCCGCTCTGAAATCCTTGCGCGCGCGCCATCGCCAGCGCGTCGGCGATGGTGGCGATGCGCTGCTCGAGCGTCAGCAGGATGTCGGCGCTGGCCTCCGCCGCCGGCAGGCTTTTGCCGAGCCGGTCGGAAAGCGCGCGCACTTCGCTGGTGAGGCTCGCCAAAGCGTCGTTCGTGGCGACGTTGGCGACGAGGCCGCGCAGGATCGAGATCGCGCTTTCAAGCTGGTCCAGCGCGGTTGGGTTCTGGCCGGCGATGGCGAGGAGGTCGATCTTGTGGGCCAGCGCGCTGACCGCCTCGTGGAGCCCGGCGAGGTTCTCGGCCGGCGTGAGCGTGCGCAGGGCCTCGCGCACCTCGCCGATCGCGCGTTCGAGGCCTGACAGCGCGGACATATCCCCATTCGACTTGCGGCCCGCATCGAGGCGCGCGGCAAGCGCGCGCACCTCGTTTTCCAGCGCCTGGATGGCGCCGCGCGGGGAAGCCTCGCCGAGGGTGCGGCTGATATCGGCGAGGTCCTGGCGCAGCGCGGCGATCGCCTCGTCCATGCGGCCGGGCCCGTGCAGGGCCTCGATTCGCTGCGTGAGCAGGCGCAGCTCCATTTCGAGGCCAGAGAGGTCCTCGCGCCGCGGCGATGGTGGCGGCGGCGATGCCTCCTCGTCGAGCTCGCGCTGGCGCAGCGCGATGTCGGCCACCGCCTGATCGAGGCTTGCATAGGCGCCGGCGGCGGCCGCGCGCGCGCGGTCGCGGCCGAGCTCGGCGAGCGCGCGATCGACCGAGGTAACCTTGTCCTCGATCGCCCGGGCGGCGGCGCGGCCCTCGTCGAGGACGTCGTTGAGGCGCCGTTCGAGAGCGGCAATGGCATCGGCGATGCGTTGCGTGCCCTCCGTCGGGCGCGGCCGGTCCGGCTCCTCGCCGCGTGCGAAGTGCTCGACATCGGCTGCCGGACGCTCGACGCGCGCGCCGCCGATGTCCTCGGCGCGCGGGCGCTGGGGATCGCCGTAGGGCGGCGGTCTGACGCCCTCATCGGCGGCCGAATCAATGATGGCGGCGTTGAGCCACTGGCCGACCGACTGGCCGGCCCGGCGCGCGGCCTCATAGGCGGTCTCGCGCGCGTCCGGACGCACGCCTCTGACCTGCCACGGCCCTCCGGATTTCATGCAGCCACTCGCATTCACGGCCTCGAATGCGGTCCTGGTGCAGACCGCAACGGTACCGGGTTGAGGCCGCGTTAATGCAACTTGTAGAGGTCGCGCGGACTCAAGTTCTGAAGCGAGTTTTAAGATTTAAGGTAAAAAGTCAGTTAAGGTCTGCCGCCGCGGTCGGAATGCCGCTTGCCACGGGGGCTTGGCCGCGGCGTCGGCTGTCCCGATTCGCGCGGCCCGCAGCCGCGGATGCGGGTGTCCGGGCGCGCCGCCATCGCCGGTGCGCCGGAACGAGGCCAAGGGTTTTGGCGACCATCGGTGAGGGAGAACGCCATGCCGGTCTACAAGGCGCCTGTCGAGGACGTGCAGTTCCTGCTCAACGACGTTTTCCACATCGAACGCTACGACAACCTGCCGGGGTTCGCCGATGCCGCGCCCGATATGTTGGCGGTCATCCTCGGCGAGGCGGCGAAGTTCTGCGAGGAGGTGCTGGCGCCGATCAACCGCACCGGCGATCTCGAAGGCTGCACGCGCCACCCGGACGGCCGGGTGACGACGCCGACCGGCTTCAAGGAGGCCTACCGCCGGCTGTGCGAGGGCGGATGGATCGGCATCGCGGCGCCCGTGGAATATGGCGGCCAGGGTCTGCCGGCGACCGTCAGCGCGTGCGTCAGCGAGTTCGTGATCTCGGCCAACATGGCGTTCTCGATGTATTCGGGGCTCGTGCAGGGCGCGGTCGCCGCGCTGGTTGCGCACGGCACTGACGAGGAGAAAGCCAGGTTCCTGCCGAAGATGATTTCGGGCGAGTGGGCCGGCACCATGAACCTCACCGAGCCCCATTGCGGCACCGACCTCGGCCTGCTGCGCGCCAAGGCGGTGCCGCAGGGCGACGGCAGCTACCGGATCACCGGCACCAAGATCTTCATCTCGGGCGGCGAGCAGGATTTTACGCCCAACATCATCCACCTCGTGCTCGCGCGCATCGAGGGCGCACCGTCTGGCACCAAGGGCATCTCGCTGTTCGTGGTGCCAAAAATCCTCGTCAACCCCGATGGATCGCTCGGCGCGCGCAACGGCGTCTCCTGCGGATCGATCGAACACAAGATGGGCATCCACGGCAACGCGACCTGCGTGATGAACTACGAGGATGCCACCGGCTGGCTGGTGGGCGAGGCGAACCGCGGCCTCAACGCCATGTTCACGATGATGAACGAGGCGCGGCTCGCCGTCGGGTTGCAAGGCCTCGCGCTGTCGGAGGTCGCCTACCAGAACGCCGTCGCCTACGCCAAGGAGCGCCTGCAGGGCCGCGCGCTCAGCGGGCCAAAATTCCCGGACAAGGCGGCCGATCCGATCATCGTGCATCCCGACGTGCGCCGCATACTGATGTCGATGCGTGCCTTCAACGAGGCCGCGCGCGCGCTCGTGGTGTGGGTGGCGCTCAACGGCGACGTGGCGCACCGCTCCGGCGAGGCCAAAGCGCGGCAGGCGGCCGACGACCTCATGGGCCTGCTGACGCCGGTCATCAAGGGCGTGCTCACCGACACCGGCTTCGCCAATACGGTGCTGGCGCAGCAGGTGTTCGGCGGCCACGGCTACGTCGCCGAGCATGGCATGGAGCAGTTCGTGCGCGACGCGCGCATCGCCATGATCTACGAGGGCGCGAACGGCATCCAGGCCCTCGACCTCGTCGGGCGCAAGCTGGCCAAGGACGGCGGCCGCGCGGTCATGGCGTTCTTCACCGAGGTGCAGGGCTACATCAAGGACCATGGCGGCGAGGCGGCGCTCAAGCCCTATGTCGAGCCCCTCGGCAAGGCGCTCGGCCATCTGCAACAGGCGACCATGTGGTTCATGCAGAACGCGATGCACAAGCCGGACAACGCCGGCGCTGGCGCCAACGACTACATGCACCTGTTCGGCCTGGTTGCGCTCGGCTACATGTGGTGCCGCGTGGTCGAGGCCGCCAACGCCAGGCTCGCGCGCGGCGCCGACGGTGAGGCCGACCGGCTGAAGGCGAAGCTCGTGACCGGCAAGTTCTTCATCGAGCGCATGCTGCCGGAAACCACCGCCCACCTCGCCCGCATTGAGGCCGGCGCCGCGAGCACGATGGAACTGCCGGTGGAGGCGTTTTAGTTGATCCGCGACGATGCGCCGCGGCGAGGCGGGCGCTCAGGCGG
>DATBWJ010000213.1:0-3942 GCA_036514935.1 Xanthobacteraceae bacterium | reverse complement strand
CTCGATGCAACGACCGTGACCAGCCGCGCGGCGCTCGCAAAGCTGCCGGTGCTGCGCAAGTCCGATCTCGTCGCGCTGCAACGGCAACATCCGCCGTTCGGCGGCTTCAACCTCACGCCGCCGGGCCAGGCCCTGCGGCTGTTCATGTCGCCCGGTCCGATCTTCGAGCCGCAGGGCCGCAACGAGGATTTTGCCGGCGCGGCGCGCGCGCTGTTCGCCGCCGGCGTGCGGGCCGGCGACATCGTGCACAACGCGTTCTCCTATCACCTGACGCCGGGCGGCTCGATGCTCGAGGCCGGCGCGCAGGCGCTCGGCTGCGCGGTCATTCCCGGCGGCGTCGGCAACACCGAGGCGCAGGTCGACGCGATCGCGCAGCTCAGGCCGACCGCCTATGTCGGCACGCCGGACTTCCTCAAGATTCTGCTCGATACGGCGCACAAGGCGGGCAAGGACGCCTCCTCCCTCCGGCGCGGGCTCGTTTCCGGCGCGGCGCTGCCCGCCTCGCTGCGCGCCGAGCTCGCTGAGCGCGGGGTCGCCGTGCTGCAGTGCTACGCCGCCGCCGAGGCCGGCGTCATCGCCTACGAGAGCGCGGCGCGCGAGGGCATGATCGTGAACGAAGACATCATCGTCGAGATCGTTCGGCCCGGCACGCCCGATCCGGTTGCCGACGGCGAGGTCGGAGAGGTGGTGGTGACCACGTTCAACCCGCACTATCCGATGATCCGGCTGGCGACCGGCGACCTGTCGGCCGTCCTGGCGGGCGCCTCGCCCTGCGGGCGCACCAACACGCGTATCCGCGGCTGGATGGGCCGCGCCGACCAGACCGCCAAAATCAAGGGCATGTTCGTGCATCCCGGCCAGCTGGCCGAGGTCGCCCGCCGCCATCCCGAGCTGGCGCGCGTGCGCCTCATCGTGACGCGCGCGGGCGAGCAGGACGCGATGACGCTGATGGCCGAATGCGCCGCGCCCGCGGCCGGCCTTAGCGAGGCCGTCGCCGCCACCCTGCAGGCGGTGACGAAGCTCGCGGGCGCCATAAAACTCGTCGCGCCCGGCAGCCTGCCCAATGACGGCAAGGTGATCGCCGACGAGCGCCCGGTGGGGTGAAAGACCATGTCATCGCCAGGCGTGCGAGGCACGCCGAAGCGATTTCGCGCGCCAAACGCCTGCCGCTATCGCCTATGCTGGCAATCCCGAGGTCTTGTCATGAACGAGACGAGCGCTGCCCACACGCCGACACCGCCGGCCGATACGGCGAGCGGGCGCATCGGCGTGCTCCTGGTCAATCTCGGCAGTCCCGATGCCGCCGAGCCGGCCGCGGTGCGGCGCTATCTCAAGCAATTCCTGTCCGATCCGCGCGTGGTCGAAGACCAGGGGCTGGCGTGGCAGCTCGTGCTCCACGGCGTCATCCTCACTGTGCGCCCGCGCCGCCGGGCGCGCGACTACCAAAAAATCTGGAACCGCGAGCGCAACGAGGCGCCGCTGAAAACCATCACCCGCGCGCAGGCCGAAAAGCTCGCCGCTGCCCTAAAAAGACCGCTCGGCGAGGTCGCGGTCGACTGGGCGATGCGCTACGGCTCGCCGGCGATCGGTGCGCGCATCGAGGGGCTCATGCGGCAGGGGTGCGATCGGCTGCTGGTCGTCCCGCTCTATCCGCAATATGCGGGGGCGACGACGGCGACTTTGTGCGACGAGGTTTTTCGCGTGCTCGCGCGGCTGCGCCGGCAGCCGGCCCTGCGCATCGCGCCGCCCTATTACGCCGACGCGGTCTACATCGCGGCGCTGGCGTCCTCGCTGGAGGCGGCGCTGGCGCAGCTTTCGTTCCGGCCGCAGGTCATCCTCGCCTCCTTCCACGGCATCCCAAAATCCTATGCCGAGCGGGGCGATCCCTATCCGGCCCACTGCGTGGAGACGACGCGGCTCCTGCGCCGGCGGCTCGGGCTTGACGAGCGCGCGCTGATGATGAGCTTCCAGTCGCGCTTCGGGCGCGCCGAGTGGCTCACCCCCTACACCGACGAGACCGTGGCGGGCCTGGCGCGGAGCGGCGTGAAGAACCTCGCGGTGATCACCCCGGGCTTTGCCGCCGACTGCCTCGAAACGCTGGAGGAGATCGCGATCGAGAACGCCGAGATTTTTCGCCGCAGCGGCGGCGAGAATTTTTTTGCCGTGCCCTGCCTCAACGACAGCGAGGCTGGCATCGCCGTGATCTCGGCGCTGGTCAAGCGCGAGCTGCAAGGCTGGATGTGAAGCCCAACGAGTGCTGACCGCCGAGCGGGTCAAGCGGTCGACGCGCGGTCGCGCGCGATCCACCGCTCGGCTTGTCAATGGCAGCCGCGCCATCCACAATGACGGCCATCCGACTCGGGGGCTGCGATGTCCGGCTTCGACGTCTTCATTGTCATCATCGTCGCGCTGGCAATTCTCATCATCATCTCCGGCGTCAAGACCGTGCCGCAGGGCTATAACTGGACGGTGGAGCGGTTCGGCCGTTACACGCGCATCCTGGCGCCCGGCCTCAACATCATCGTGCCGTTCTTCGACCGCGTCGGTCGCAAGATGAATGTCATGGAGCAGGTGATCAACATTCCGCAGCAGGAGGTCATCACCAAGGACAACGCCACGGTGACGGTCGACGGCATTGCCTTTTTCCAGGTTCTCGACGCCGCCAAGGCGAGCTACGAAGTGTTCAAACTGGAACAGTCGATCATCACGCTGACCATGACCAACATCCGCTCGGTCATGGGCTCGATGGACCTCGACCAGATTCTTTCCCATCGCGACGAGATCAACGAGCGGCTCTTGCGCGTGGTCGATGCCGCGGTCGCGCCCTGGGGTGTCAAGGTCAACCGCATCGAGATCAAGGACATCGTGCCGCCGGCCGACCTCGTGACCTCGATGGCGCGCCAGATGAAGGCCGAGCGCGACAAGCGCGCGGAAATCCTCACCGCCGAGGGCCAGCGCCAATCCGATATTTTGCGCGCGGAGGGCCAGAAGCAGGCGAAAATACTGGAAGCCGAGGGCCGCCGTGAAGCCGCCTTCCGCGACGCCGAGGCGCGCGAGCGGCTGGCCGAGGCCGAAGCCAGGGCGACCGCGGTGGTGAGCGAGGCGGTCGCGCGTGGCGACATCGCCGCGCTCAATTATTTCATCGCCGAGAAGTATCTCCACGCCTTCGCCGAGATCGCCAAGTCGCCCAACCAGAAGATTTTGATGCTGCCGGTGGAGGCGACGAGCGTGCTCGCCTCGCTTGCCGGCATCGCCGAGATCGCCAAGGCGGCGCTCGGCGACGGCACGGCGGGCGCGCCGCGCCGGCCGACCGGGCCGGCGCTCGGTCCCGGCGCGCCGGGCTGAGCGGATCGCGCCATGCTGGAGGCTGCGAATTCGCTCGGGACCTGGAACTGGTTCATCCTCGGCGCCGCGCTGCTCGCCATCGAGATTTTCGCGCCCGGCGTGTTCATGATGTGGCTCGGCCTCGCCGCGCTGGCGGTCGGAGCGATTTCATTTTTCGTCGATTGGTCGTGGCAGGCGCAGTTCGCGGCGTTCGCGGTCTTTTCGGTCGCCGCGACTCCGCTGTGGCGGCGCCTATCGCGCAAGGTCGAGCCGCCGGCCGATCATCCCTACCTCAACCGCCGGGCGGACGCGCTGGTGGGCCGCATTGTCATCATCGACAAGCCGATCGTGAATTCGGTCGGCACCGTCCGCATCGATGACACGGTGTGGCGCGTCAGCGGTCCCGATTGCCCGGCCGGCAGCCGGGTGAGGGTGACGCACGTCGCCGATAGCGAGATCGAGGTCGAGCCGGTGCGGGGCTGACCGCGCGACGCTACGCCGGTGCCGAAGAATTCACCGCGCGGCGGTAGTGTCTCAGTTTAAATGTGGCAGTCGGCTATGGTTTTTGTCGGAGAACTTGTGGCACGCGGCAATGAGGTTTGATCCACCCCATTTTGG
>DATBWJ010000212.1:0-11592 GCA_036514935.1 Xanthobacteraceae bacterium | reverse complement strand
CCCAGCCGCAGCATGGCGGCCAGCCGCTTGAGCGCGATGAGGTCGAACAGCGGCGCAAGCGGCCGGGCAATCCAGGCGGCGAGGAGCCCGAGGCGGAACAGTTTGGGGTCCGGCAGTATCCGCGCGATGAAGGCCCGCAGCAGCCGGTCGAGCAGGGGGCGGCGAAACGTGCGCTCGATGTGGGCGCGCGCGTGATCGACGAGGTGCATGTAATGCACGCCCGAGGGGCAGGTGGTCATGCAGGCCAGGCAGGACAGGCAGCGGTCGACGTGCTTGACGACCTCGGCGGTGGCCGGACGGTCGTTCTCCAGCATTTCCTTGATGAGGTAGATGCGCCCGCGCGGCGAATCGAGCTCGTCCCCCAAGAGCACGTAGGTCGGGCAAGTAGCCGTGCAGAAGCCGCAATGCACACAGGCGCGCAGAATCTGGTTCGCCTCCGCGACCTGCGGGTCGGCAAGCTGGGCGAGGGTGAAGCTGGTCTGCATGGTCCTCCTGCCGAGCGTGGCGGCCGTAGATGCGCGGGCTCTCGCCTCGTCACACCCCCGCCCACATGCGCCCGGGATTGAGCACGCCCTTGGGATCGAAGCTCTCCTTCACGCGCGCCGTCAATGCCGCCAGCGCGCCCTGCGCCGGCTCGAACACCGGCACCACCGCGCGGATCGCCGCCGGGGCGCGAACGAGCGTGGCGTGGCCGCCGCTGCCGGCGACCGCCTCGCGCACCGATGTCTCGTCGGCATCCTCGCTCGGCGCCGTCGCCGCCCACACCAGCCCGCCCGCCCAGTCGTAGAGAAGCTCGACATCGGCCTTCGCTGCGATCCGGCGGCCGACCTCGGCACCCATGGTCGGGGCCGTCGAGATGCGCCAGACCGCCCGCGCCGCCGCCGGGCCATGCGCGGCAAACGCCACGGCGTTGCGGATCGCCCGCCACACCGCCCGCGACTGCCACTGGTTGAGCGCGAGGAGATCGCCCAAGGGCCGCATGAGCGCTTCCAGCGCGCGCCCCCGATGGGCAACCGAGGGCTCCACCCCTTCGAGCCGCAGCGCCGTCACCGCGCGGCCGAGTGCAAGTTCTGGTGCGGTGCGCGCCGCCGCCGCCGGTGGCAGGTGCGCCGCGCCCGAGACGTCGCAGGCCGATCCCATGGCTGCCGTCATCGCCCGTATCGCCGCCGCATCGTCGAGACCGACCACCAAGAGGGTCATCTCGGTCTCGGCCCGCGGAACCACCTTCACGGTGACCTCGGTCATCACCGCGAGCGTGCCCCACGAGCCCGCCAGCAGCTTGCAAAGGTCATAGCCGGTGACGTTCTTGACCACGCGCCCGCCCGACTTAAAACTCTCGCCGCGCCCCGACACCGCCGCCACGCCGAGAAAATGGTCGCGCGCCGCGCCCGCCTTGAGGCGGCGCGATCCGGCGAGGTTGGTGGCCAACGCCCCGCCGATGGTGCCCGCGCCCGCCGGTTGACCGAGCAGGAAGCCGAGGTCCAACGGCTCGAACGCCAGTTCCTGATTGTGCGTCGCCACCAGGTGCTCGATATCGGCCAAAGCCGTCCCCGCGTGCGCCGACAGCACCAGTTCCTCCGGCTCGTAGAGCGTGACGCCGGCAAGACCGGACACGTCGAGCGTGACATCGGACTGGGCCGGACGGCCGAGGCTGCGCTTGGTGGCGTGGCCGACCACTTCGAGTGCCTTGCCCGCCCCCAGCGCCCACTGGATCGCGGCTTCGACGTCCTTGGCGTGGCGGGGTTTTAAGACGTCGGGCATTCTTTGGCTTCATCCTTATCCGGCGTTATCACTATTCTTCATCTTCCCTCGCGCGGAAAAAAGCCGACGACCAAAGCTCCCATGTTTACGACCTCTGGCCAATATTTTGCTACCGAACTTCGGAACAGCCGAGCTTGGGATATTTCGAAGTAAACCGATAGGCGGCAGCGATCGGCGTTGCGGATCTGTACTTTATAGTGTACATGAGCGAGCGGGGCAGAAATGGAGCCGGATGACGACGGACCGTCGCTGCCAGTCTTTTTCTACGGGACGAAAGCAGGAGCCGAACCCGTCCGCGAGTGGCTGAGAACGCTTTCTGACGGCGACCGGCGCACGATCGGGGCCGATCTCCGCCGGGTGCAGACCGGCTGGCCGGTCGGAATGCCCTTGTGCCGCTCGCTCGGCGGCGGACTTTGGGAGTTGCGGTCAAATCTCCCGAGCAGCCGCCGGATTGCCCGGATCATATTTTTCGTTCACGGCGACCGTATCGGCATCGTGCATGGCTTCATCAAGAAAACGCAGAACACCCCTGATGAAATCTTGGAACTTGCCCGCAAGCGAATGAGAGAGATGCAACAATGAAAGCACCGAAGAAGAATCCGCATTGGGGCTCCTCGCTGGACGATTGGCTCAAGGAGGAGGGCATCTACGACGAGGTCGTCGCCCAGGTCGAAAAGGAAGTCATCGCCTGGCAGCTTGAGCAGGCAATGAAGAAAAAGAAGATTACCAAGAAGCGCATGGCCGAGCTGATGAAAACGAGCCGCACGCAGGTCGACAAATTGCTCAACCCGAAGGACGGTAACGTCACAATCAAGACGCTGCACAAGGCCGCGGCGGTGGTGGGGAAGCGGTTTGAGTATAAGTTGGTGTGATACCACCGGCACAGACCTTCCACCCGTCATGCCCGCGTTTGTCGCGGGCATCCACGTCTTCACAGCCCAGCAAGATTAAAACGTGGATGGCCGGGACAAGCCCCATAGGCGCTAACTTAACGCCTCAACGCACAGACTCTCGATGGTCATCGCCCGCGCAAGCGGGCGATCCAGTAACCACGAGACGGTGCGTGTAGCACGGCGGTGTTCCAATACAACGCCTTGCGGATACTGGATGCCCCGCTTGCGCGGGGCATGACGAACGCGAGGTGGTCACTGCCAGCCTAAGTCAGCGCGCATGGGGACGAGTCCGGCCATGAGAAAATGGAAAGTCATCGTCGAATGCCATATGGAGAATTATCGTCGAACGCCATTCGGTTAGTATCATTCGGAAGCTGAATGATTGGCACGCGAAATTCCGACTCCCCGCTCGCGGGGAGAGGGAAAGTCAAAACCTCGGAATATCCGGAAACGCCACCGCGCCGGCATGCACATGCATGCGGCCAAGCTCGGCGCAGCGGTGGAGCGTCGGAAAGACCTTGCCGGGGTTGAGCAAGCCCTTGTCGTCGAAGGCGCATTTGAGCCGCTGCTGCTGGGCAAGGTCGGCCTCGGAGAACATCACGCCCATGAGGTCGCGCTTCTCGACGCCTACGCCGTGCTCGCCGGTGAGCACGCCGCCCACCTCGACGCAGAGCTTGAGAATCTCCGCGCCGAACGCTTCTGCGCGCTCGAGCTCACCCGGCTTGTTGGCGTCGTAGAGGATGAGCGGATGCAGGTTGCCATCGCCCGCGTGGAAGACGTTGGCGACGGCCAGGCCGAACCGCTCCGACATTTCGCGCATGCGCGCGAGCACGCGCGGCAGCGCCTTGCGCGGGATGGTGCCGTCCATGCAGTAGTAGTCGGGCGAGATGCGGCCGACCGCCGGGAACGCCGCCTTGCGGCCGGCCCAGAACAAGAGGCGCTCCTCCTCGCTCCTCGACGCCTTGCAGGTGGTGGCGCCGGAGCTCTTGGCGATGTCCTCTACGCGCGCGATCAGGTGATCGACCTCGGCCTGCGGGCCATCGAGCTCGACGATCAGCAAGGCCTCGACGTCGAGCGGATAGCCGGCATGCACGAACTCCTCGGCGGCGTGGATCGCCGGCCTGTCCATCATTTCCATGCCGGCCGGGATGATGCCGGCGCCGATGATGCGCCCGACGCAGGCGCCGGCCTCCTCCGAGGAGGCGAAGCCGACAAGCAGCGCGCGCGCCGTCTCCGGCTGGCGCAGCAGGCGCACGGTGATCTCGGTGATGACGCCGAGCAGTCCTTCCGAGCCGGTGACGACGCCGATGAGGTCGTAGCCGCCGGGGTCGAGATGCTTGCCGCCGAGCCGCACGATCTCGCCGGTTATCAGCACCAGCTCGCAGCCGAGGACGTTGTTGGTGGTCACCCCGTATTTCAGGCAGTGCACGCCGCCCGAGTTTTCCGCCACGTTGCCGCCCAGCGTGCAGGCGATCTGCGAGGAGGGATCGGGCGCGTAATAGAAGCCTGCGTCCTGGACGGCGAGCGTCACCGCCAGGTTGGTGACGCCCGGCTCGACCACCGCCACGCGGTTGGCGAGATCGACCTCGCGGATGCGGTTGAACTTCGCCATGCCGAGCAGCACGCCGTCGCCGAGCGGCAGCGCCCCGCCCGAGAGCGAGGTGCCGGCGCCGCGCGGCACCACCTTGATGCCCTGCTCGTGGCAGTAGCGCAGCACGCGCGCGACCTCCTCGGTGGTCGACGGCAGCACCACCACCATGGGAAGCTGGCGGTAGGCGGTGAGCCCGTCAGTCTCGTAGGGCCTCATCTCCGGCTCGGAGGCGATCACCCCTTCGCCCGGCACGATCGCCCGCAAGGCGCGCACGATCTCCTCGCGGCGCGCGAGCACGCCGGCGTCGAGCTCGGGCATCTTCACGGGCATGGCGTCATCCCTTCGGTCACCGCCAAAGATCCCACTTCCATCATAGCGGGAAATCCCGGCACATGGCCTGCAATCGATGCTGCCGCGCCCGCGCGCGGCGGAGCGCGGTTGCTCGGGGCGGCGACTTGATGTCTATCAATATGGGCGGTGCGCTTCCAACTAGACGGTGTGCTGGCCAGCGGCCGCAACATCCGGGGGATCGAGCCATGTACAAGGATCTCGTTGTCAATCTCGCGATCGGAGACGAGCGCGACGTCGCCACCGACTATGCGGGCTCGATCGCCGAGGCATTCGACGCGCACGTCTGCGGCATCGCCTTCGCATACGAGCCGGCGGTGGTGCCGACGTTCATGGGCGGCGTGCCGACCAACCTGATCGAGGCGCAGCGCGCCGAAAGCCGCAAGGCCGCCGAGACCGCCATCGCCCGCTTCGAGGCGGCCATGCGGCGCTCGCGCCTGTCGGCGGAACATCGCATCCTTGCGGCCAGTCCGTTCGGTGCCGCCGAGCAGTTCGGCGGCATCGCGCGGCGCTTCGATCTTTCGGTCGTCGCCCAGGTCGAGCCCGAGAAGCCCGCCCCGCAGCAGTTCGTCACGGAGGCGGCCCTGTTCGAGTCCGGGCGCCCGGTCGTGATCGTGCCCTATATCCAGAAACAAGGGTTGCGACTCGACCGCGTCGTCGTGTGCTGGGACGCAAGCCGCACTGCCGCGCGCGCCGTTGCCGACGCCTTGCCCTTGCTCATTCGCGCCAAATCGATTCACGTCCTCACGGTGTCGCGGCACGCGACCAAGCCGGAGGACCTGCCGGCTGCCGACATCAGCCAGCATTTGGCGCGCCACGGCCTCAACGTCAACGCCCAGCACGTGGTCGCCCCCGACATCGCCGTCGGCAGCGCCATCCTGTCTTATGTCGCCGACAGTTCTGCCGATTTCCTGGTCATGGGCGGCTATGGCCATTCGCGCATGCGCCAGATCGTGCTCGGCGGCGTCACCCGCGAAATCCTCGCCTCCATGACGGTTCCCACCCTGATGTCGCATTAGCGCGGGATACGTTCGGATCGAATCGCCCGGTGTCATTGCGAGGTGGGCGAAGCCCGCCGAAGCAATCTCGGTGCGCGATGCTGCCATAGCCGATCAGGCCGCATCGTCGGCGGCCGGCCAGGCGCTCTGCACCACCAGGCCGCGCGCGCGCGCGTCGATCACCCCGAGCGCGCGCAGGGCGAACAGCGTGAACGCCTGGACGGCATCGCGCGCCTTGGCCTCCTCCGTCGTGGCGGGCGCCAGCGGACCGATCAGGCCCTCGATCAGCGCGCCGACCAGCGCCGCCGCCGCCAGCGCGCCGTCCTGCTCGGGCAAATGGCCGAGCGCCACGGCCGCCCGGATGCGCGCCTCGAACTCGGCGGCGAGCCGTTTGCGCGCGGCAAGGCGCAGGCCATCGATGCGCGCATCGACCGGTTCCGCCAGCACCGCCCAGGCGAGCCGCTGGCGGCGCAAGGCGCGCGCGGCGAAGGCAACGATCGCCGCCGACAGCGCCGACAGCGGCCCCGGCGCGGCATCGGCGGCGCGCCTGACCGCGGCCAACTCGCGCTCCGACACGCGCGTAACAAGCGCGGCGACCAGATCGAACTTGGAGGGGAAGTAGCGATAGACCGTGCCCGCCGCGATGCCGGCGCGCGCGGCCACCGGCACGATCTGCACCGCGTCCATGCCCGAATCGCCCGCGATGTCACAGGCCGCCGCGACAATGGCTTCCCGCCGGGCGGCCAGTCGCTCGATCACGCGTTCGGTGCGGCGATAGGCCATGGCGAATCAGCCCATGCCAAGGAATGAATGATAATTATAATCGATCGATCCGTTGGGGATAATCCGAAAATGCTCGTATCCACAACGCCTTATAGCTGGCCTATGATGACTGCTGGCGTGGCGCGCCGCGTTGCCAGCGGCCCTTGACATAGCTCAAGGCCAAAACCGCCGGCATCGGTCATGCTGCGCAAGGCGTCGGAGGGCGATCATGATCAGCAGCACCAAGCTGATGGACCGGCTGGAACTCGCGACGAAGCTGTTCGAGCTCGGCGGCTCGTGCAGGACCGTCGAGCAGACCCGCACGTTCCATGATCTCGCGCGCGAGTGCCTCGCCGAGGCGCAGGCGGAGGCGGAACGCATGGCGGCCCGCCTGGAATCTCACTGACGCGCGAGACGGCCGCGATCTCGATCTTGTGGCGAAACCTGTCCCGCCTGACCGTCAATGGTCGCGCACGCCTGCGCGCGCTGTCGCGACGGCGTCGCCTCGGGGTCGATCCTGAGGTGGACGATCGCGGGAGTGCCGCCTCTCGCTGCGGCGACGCGCGTGGTGTCCGAGGTATCCTTGTCCCTCATTCGAAGTTGCCTCGGTGCCTGAGATCGAGGCAACGCGCGCGCGGCAGCTTATAGCACCATCCAGGCAGGGAACCGCTGTGCGTGGCGCCATGTCATCACAGGACGCCGTCTTCGCCTTCCTCGCCGATCCCGCGAGCCACGGCGGCGCGGTGGTCAAACGCATCGACACCCACGCGGCCTCGGTGTTTCTTGCCGGGGAACGCGCCTTCAAGGTCAAGCGCGCGGTCAAATTTCCCTTCCTCGATTTCTCGACGCTCGACCGGCGCAAGGCCGCGCTCGAGGCCGAGATCGAGGCCAACCGCCCGTTCGCCCCGCAGCTCTACCTCGGCCTTTCCGCGATCACGCGCCGCGGCGGCGCGCTTGCGCTCGGCGGCGACGGCGAGGTCGTCGAATGGGCGCTGATCATGCGCCGGTTCGACGAGGAGAAGACGCTCGACCGCCTCGCCGATGCCGGGCTCATCGATGCCGCGCTCGCCGAGGCCTTGGCGCGCGCGGTCGCCGCCGCCCATGCGCGCGCGCCGATCGTGGATGCCGTGCCGTGGGTGGATGCGCTGCTTGACTATATCGACCAGAACGACGGCGCGTTCCGCGCGGACCCAAAACTCTTTCCCGCGCCGCGCGCCGCCGACCTCGACGCGGCGAGCCGCGCCGCGCTCGCGCGCATTCGCCCGCTGCTCATCGAGCGCGGCGCGCGCGGCCTCGTGCGCCGCGGCCACGGCGACCTCCATCTCGGCAACATTGCGCTGATCGACGGTCATCCAGTGCCCTTCGATGCGCTCGAGTTCGATCCGGTCGTGGCGGCGGGCGACGTGCTCTACGATCTCGCCTTTCTGCTGATGGACCTGGTTGAGCGCCGGCTCGCCGAGGCCGCCAACATCGTGCTCAACGTCTATCTCGGGGAGACGCGGCGCCTGGACGACCTCGACGCGCTGGTGGCGCTGCCGCTGTTCATGTCGCTGCGCGCCGCCATCCGCGCGAAGGTGACCGCGGCGAAGCTGCCCGATGCGCCGGCGGCCGCGCGCGCAGCGATCGCGCGCGAGGCCACGACCTATTTCGCGCTCGCCTGCGAGCTCGTTGCGCCGGCCGCACCCAGGCTCGTCGCGATCGGCGGCCTGTCCGGCACCGGCAAGTCGATGCTGGCGCGCGCGCTTGCGCACGCGATCCCGCCGCCGCCGGGCGCCGTCGTGCTGCGCTCCGACGTCGAGCGCAAGGCGCTGTTCGGCGTGGCGCAAACCGACAAGCTGCCGGAAGACGCCTATCAGGCGCAGGTGACGGCGCGCGTCTACGCCACCCTCGCCGACAAGGCGCATCGGGTGGTGGGTGCGGGACATTCGGCGATCGTCGACGCGGTGTTCGCGCGCGCCGAGGAACGCGCCGCGATCAGCAACCTCGCGCGCGCGCATGAGTTCAACTTCCAGGGCCTGTTCCTTGTTGCCGACCTCGCCACCCGCCTCGCGCGCGTGGGCGCGCGCGTGCGCGACGCCTCCGATGCCGATGCAGCGATCGCGCGGCGCCAGGAGAGCTACCAACTCGGCGCGCTCGACTGGGAGACGGTCGACGCCTCCGGCAGCCCAGTGGACACGCTCGCGCGCGCCAAATCGGCGCTTGCCGGGTCGGCCTAACCGATGTGCCGGGCGCGCGCCGCCGCGATGCCGGCGATCAGCGCGTCGACCAGGCCGGCCGATGCGCGAGGAGAAGCGGTCCGTAGACAGCCACGAAGATCGCGAACGCGGCGATCCAGGCGAGCGCCGCGACGTGGAACAGCACGAGCTGCCAGCCGAAGGCTGCACCGATGCGCGCGAGCGCGGCCACCAGCGCGCAGGCGTAGATCGTCTGCGTCGCCGGCGAGGCCACGAGCGGCCGGCCGGTATGGCCGAGGCTTGCGCGCGTCATCACCGCCAGCGTCATGAGCCCGGCCGCCCCCGCGGCCCAGGCGTGGATGCCGGCGCTGAGGGGAATGTGCGCGGGAAGGAGCGCCGCGAATCCTGTGAGCAGAAAGCCGAGCGGCACGAAGGCGTAGCCGACATGCAGCACCAGCACGAGCCGGTCCGACAGCGTGCGGTCGCCCGCCCAGCGCGCCAGCCGCACGAGATGCAGGCCGCCGGCCGCGATCAGCAGCACGCCGGTCACGGGCGATGCCGGCCAGGCCACCCACGCAGCGAGCGCCAGCGCCGCCGCTGCCATGCACAGCGCGTCGTAGCGCGAGAAGCTGACCGGCATGCGGCCGGGCCTGGTGCGGGCGAGCCAGTTGTGCGTAAAAATCGGCACGATGCGCCCGCCGATCAGCATGATGAGCCCAATAACGGCGGCAAGGCCGAGCCGGGCGCCGTAGTGCGCGCCGCCGTATCGGGCTACTTCGAAGTGGAACACCGCGTTGCCCGCAATCAGCGCCGCCAACACCACGACGATGCGCAGGTTGCGCCAGTTGCGACCGGCAATGATCTCGCGCGCCGCCAGCGCCGCCAGCGCCACCAGAAAGGCGAGATCCACGATGGCGGCCGCCGCAAGTCCGATCGTCGCCGAGGCGAGAACAGCCAGCCGTCCGGCCAGCCACAGTGCCGCGAGCGCGGCCAGCGGCGCCCCCGTCACCGGCAGCCGACCCGTCCAGTTCGGTATCGCGGTGAGCAGAAAGCCCGCCATCACCGCCGCGGCATAGCCGTAGATCATCTCGTGGACGTGCCAGTCGAGCGGCGCCAGCGCGGTCGGCAGCATGAACTCGCCGAAATAGACCGGCAGCCACAGCGCAACGTTGAGCGCAGCCCAGGCCGCCCCGCCAAGAAAGAACGGGCGGAAGCCGTAGGAGAACAAGGCGGGGCCGGAATAGTCGCGGCGACGCGAAAGTGCAGCGGGGATCGACATGGCACCGGCTCTTGGCACATCCGGCGCCACAAGGATTTGACTTGCGTCAGGTTCGACCGCGTTCGCCGATCAAAGAAGCGCCCGCCGCAGGCCCCGCCTCGACGACAGCCGGTCAAACCGCCTATATTGGCCAGCGCCTAGACACTGCCAGGGAAGATGCATGCTTGCTTATCACGTCAAAGCCGAATGGGACGAGGAAGCGCAGGTATGGGTCGCCTCAAGCGAGGACGTCCCGGGCCTCGCCACCGGCGCCGACACGTTCGAGGCATTGATCGACAGGCTGAAGATCGTCATTCCGGAATTGCTCGTTGAGAACGGCCTGCTGCCCCCCGGCACGGACCATGTTCCGTTCGAGATCAAGGCCGAGCGCACCGAGCTCGCGCCGGTCGCCTGATGGCGGAGAACTACACGCCGCGCGTCAAGTCGATCTTGCGGGAGAATGGCTGCAGCTTCGTTCGGCACGGCAAGGGCGACCATGAAATCTGGTATAGCCCGCGCAACGCTCGCCGCTTCATGGTCGACAACCACATCAAATCGCGCCATTGGGCGAACTACACACTCAGGCAAGCCGGGCTGCCCAAAGCGTTTTAGCTGTCGCACGGCATCGACAGCGGCGACGGGGATCGACAGGGCACCGGCTTTTGGCACATCCGGCGCCACAAGGATTTGACTTGCGTCAGGTTCGACCGCCCACGAATCAGACCGACCCCGCTTGATTACTTCATCGTCATCACCGGGCCGCCGCGAAGCGGCGAGTCCCGGTGATCCCGATTATTTGGGCACGAGCGGGCCCTCCTCATCGAGATCGCCGCGACAAGCGCGGCGATGACGATGAAACTGTCGTATGAAACGCTCGACATGCGGCGCGCGTTTGGCGCGAAGGGGGGTGCCCAACAGTCCGCGCAGCATATGAAAATCCTATGAAATCTCGGCCCGAACCGTTATCCTCGACAGCCGACTTTGCTCAATTCTGAACCCTCGTCATCGGCTCCCGCACGTGCCTGCGCAAACCTCGATCGGGTTTTGGGTGCTCGAAGGAGTGGGAATCCTTCTTTGCGTGTTGCTGTTGGCCGGTCAAACGGTGGCGCTGATCGATTATGACCTCACGGTCTCGTTGGGCTTGCAGGAACCAGCCAGCGAAATCACGGAAATCGGTGTCATCTTCAACAAGGCATTTGGCGCCGCAGACACGTTCCTATACTTGCCGCTCCTCGTCATCGGCCTGGTGGGCTTCTGGTTCAGAAGAATGTGGGGCACGATTGCCCTCGCCGCCGCCTTGGGCATCACGGCTTACTGGCCGATCTTCTCGCTCTATGCGCTCTATGCCGCCATTGGGACGCCGGGATTCACGTTCTCCCGCCACACATCCTATACATTCATGCTTGTTCCGATCAGCGTCTACGCGCTGTGGGGACTCGTGTTTCTTTACCGCACGCGCGACCGGCTGCGCTGAACGGCACCGCCGTGGGTTCGCGCTTGGCGCGGCCCTGCGCAAACTAGCTTGGGCTGATACCAACCGTTGTAAGGATTCCGCCCATGAAGGTCATCGTCCGCGCAAGCGGACGATCCAGTAACCACCGGCGTCCGTGGTTACTGGATGCTCCGCTTTCGCGGAGCATGACGAGTTGGAGACAAGTGCCCCGGGTATGATGCTGCTCGGAAGGCGATCCCCGCTGTGGCGCTGAGCTTTGGCAGCCCACCCACGCGGTTGCGAATTGTGTAGGCATGGCGCCGGCTGCCATCGCTGGCATGACAAGTGGGGCGTTCACCCGGTCGGCTGCGGCTC